>CAMBGO010000013.1 GCA_945866165.1 Chitinophaga pinensis
AGTACCAATATAAATAACATCCATGTTTGAAGGAGCAACAGCGAAACTTCCAATGGCCTGGGTACCCAATGCATCCGTCAGCGAGTTCCATGTTTCACCTGCATCGGTAGTTTTCCAAAATCCACCTGAAGCAAAGGATGCAAATATGACATTTTTATTTCCAGGCACACCTTGCACTTCTGTACACCGACCGCTAATCAGGTCTGGACCAACATTGCGCCAAGTAAGTTTTTGAAAAGGAGAAGTTGCAATTAAAGACTGCTGTTGTTTGAAAGACAATACCCTTTCTGATCCTACCTTTTCTTTTATCTGTGCAAAAAGAAAGGAGTTGAAAAGAAGAAAAGTTGAAATCAACAAAACGCGTTGGAATCTTGATAAATTGATCATGAAGTGAATTTTTACAATTTCTAGAAACAATGCTTTTTTCAATATTGAAAAAAGGCATCAAAGCCATCGTAAATGTAAGGATAAGCAGTTAAATTGTGTATTCAAACTCACGAAATATGACTAAAACAACATTGATTCTTGCGTGCACCATGTTATTTAATTGCATGGCAGGATTTTCACAAAAAAAGAAAATTGCTGGCCCTGAAGAGCTCATGAAGAAAGAAACTTCCAATGGGATTCAAGCAAACTATGACAATTATAAAAACATTGCACTTGAAATATGGAACAATGCTGAATTGGGATACAAAGAAACGAAAAGCAGTGCTTTGCTACAGGAAACATTGAAAAAAGAAGGCTTTGCCATAGAAGCAGGCGTTGCAGAGATCCCAACCGCCTTTGTTGCAACCTATGGAAGCGGAAAACCGGTGATTGGTATTCTAGCTGAATATGATGCACTTCCAGGATTGGCACAAAAAGCAGTTCCCGAAAAAAGTGCAATTGAGGGTAAGCCTGGTGGCCATGGTTGCGGACATCACCTATTTGGAACAGCATCAGTTGCTGCTGGAATTGCAATCAAAAAACTGATCGCAGAAAAAAAACTAATTGGAACAATCAAAGTTTTTGGTTGTCCTGCTGAAGAGGGTGGATCAGGTAAAGTATATATGATAAGAGCCGGGCTATTTAACGACCTCGATGTTGCAATACACTGGCATCCGGGTGCTGAAAATGGTATTACCATGATGAGTGCCTTGGCAAATTCTTCTGCTAAGTTTAGGTTCTATGGATTATCTGCTCATGCAGCAGCTTCACCCGAGAGAGGAAGGTCTTCGCTAGATGCAGTAGAATCAATGGACTATATGGTTAACATGATGCGCGAACACATTCCACAGGAAACTAGAATTCATTATGTTATTACGCAAGGTGGAAAAGCCCCGAATGTGATTCCCGATTTTGCTGAAGTATATTATTATGTTAGACATCCAAACAAAGACCAAGTAAAAGAAATTTTCCAACGCGTGGTTACAACTGCTAAAGCTGCAGCACTTGGAACAGAAACAAGAATGGAATATGAAGTCATTGGTGGAACACATGACCTGCTGCTGAATAAAACACTTGCAGAAGCCATGCAAAAAAATCTTGAAAAAGTAGGAGGAGTTCAATATTCTGAAGAAGAAAAAACATTTGCAAAAAAAATACAATCATCATTCAACTTTCCTTACCCTGCGGTTGAATACTCAGATAGCATTACACCACTCAAAATTGAGACAAATGCAGGCGGTGGTTCAACGGATGTTGGCGATGTAAGTTACGTTGTTCCAACAGTTGGCATGCGCGCGGCAACCTGGGCCCCCGGCACGCCAGCACATAGTTGGCAAGCAGTTGCATGTGGTGGAACAGAAATTGGTACAAAAGGCATGATGGTTGCAGCAAAAACAATGGCTATGACTGCTATCGACTTATTCACCAATCCTGCACTGATACAGAAATCAAAAGATGAATTTGTGAAAGCAAAAGGAGACTACAAATATGAGGCACTTCTTGGAACAAGAAAGCCTGCTTTGAATTACAGAGACTGATTTTACATTTTTAAGAAACTTTACCCAAAGGAAACTCAATGAAGAAATTTTACTTTATCCCAGCAATAGCTTTGATGCTCATCTCATTTGCAGCAGAGGCACAAAAAAAACAGCTAACAGAAAACCAACTGTTTAAGGGCGAAAAAACAAATATGACAACAGCCCTTCCGCAAATTTTAGGCTGGCTAGATGACTCTCATTTTCTTCTCAATAAAAAAGAAAATGCAGACTCACCATACAAAGTTTTTTTAGTTGATTGTAAGACTGGTAAACAACAGCCTTCAAATTCAAATTTATTGGGAAAAGAGAAACAAGAATCGATAACAGTTTCAATTAAAAAAGATGATATCTTTCTTGACGAGGAAGGGAAGCCATCAAAACAAATTACAAATACTGTTGAAGTTGAAATCAATCCAACTTTGTCGCCCGATAAAAAATCTATTGGCTTTACACGAAACAATGATTTGTATACAATCAATATAGAAACAGGAAAAGAACAGCGTCTTACAAGCGATGGATCAAATCTTATACTCAATGGATATGCTAGTTGGGTTTATTTTGAAGAAATTCTAGGAAGACGATCCCGCTACCGGTCATTTTGGTGGAGTCCCGACAGTAAAAAAATATGTTTCATGCGTATGGATGATACCAATGTTCCCTTGTTCCCTATCTATGGAGAAACCGGACAACATGGGTATTCTGAAAACACCAGGTACCCAAAATCTGGAGATGCCAACCCAACAGTTCGTATAGGAATCATTTCACCGGATGGTGGTAGTGTAAATTGGGCAAACTTTAATGAAAAAGATGATCAATATTTTGGACTACCCTACTGGATGCCTGATTCTAAAAATGTATTGGTTCAATGGATGAATAGGGGTCAGGACAACTTGAAAATATTTGCTGTTGATCCATCAACAGGAAATAAAAAAGAAATCTATGATGAAATCCAGAAAACATGGGTTGATCTTGATGACCAGGGAAGTCGCATTAGCTTCCTCAATGGAAATAAAGGTTTCATCATGAAGAGTGATAAAGATGGATGGGATCAGTTGTATTTACACAACCCAGATGGAAGCTTGAAAAATAACATAACAAATGGTGAACACTGGAGTACAGACATATTATACATTGATGAAGTAAAAAATATAATTTATTTCACTTCACGAAAAGAAAATTCAGTTAGAACTGACTTGTACAAAGTAAGTCTTGATGGAAAGAACCAACAACGATTAACGTTCGGCGACTTCACTCATAATGTTGACCTTTCGCCAAATGGATCTTACTTCATTACCCGTTATTCAAACAGTCAAATGCCCGATCGAATGGCATTGTTAGATAGCAAAGGGAAAATAATAGCGGAATTGGGCAATAGCAAAGGTGAGGAATTTGACAACATTGAAATAGCAAAAACAGAAATCATTCGCATCCCCTCTGAAGATGGATTGTTTCAGCTTCCCATTCGCATCACATGGCCACTCAATTATGATGCTAACCAAAGCTATCCTGTAATGATAAATATTTATGGAGGTCCAAATGCAGGAACGGTAAGAGATGGATGGCAATTCAATGGGCAAACACAATGGTTTGCAAAAGAAGGCTTGATTCAGGTTTCAATGGACCACAGGGCTAGTGGACATTTTGGAAAAAATGGCATCAATTATATGCACAGAAATCTTGGCAAATGGGAACTAAAAGATTGGATCACCATCGTGAAATGGCTAAGGCAACATGGTGCAGATTCTACAAGAGTGGGAATCGCAGGATTTAGCTATGGAGGATATATGACATGCATGGCACTAACAGCTGGCGCTGGATATTTTACACATGGATTAGCAGGTGGCAGTGTTACAGATTGGAGGCTATATGATAGTCATTATACAGAGCGCTATATGGATACGCCAACCGAAAATCCTGATGGCTACAACGCAGGATCAATATTTCCATACATAGATAAATACAAGGGCCTTATCAGAATTTACCATGGAACAATGGACGATAATGTTCATATGCAAAATAGCTTACAGCTCGTAAAAAAGCTGCAGGAGTCGAAGAAGCATTTTGAATTTATGTTGTATCCTGGTGGAAGGCATGGATGGGGTGGGCCTCAGCAAGGACATTCAACAAATGAAAATAATAGCTTTATCTATTCCAATTTGCTCAAAAAAGAGTTGCCTAAGGCAATGATAAAGTGATTTTATTTATAGTGGCTTGAATTAACTAGTTTGACAATAAAAGAAAAATTATTAACTTCATTTGCAACGATAAAACGAATTAAGGACACTGAATCTTCTTCGTTTAAAACCAAACTAATTGCTATATGAACGCAACAAGACTATTCGACTGCATTGAATGGCAGCTCGAAAAATTCACAAAACAAGACATGTTTGCCTGTAAAGAAAACGGCACATGGAGAAAATATAGTACAAAAGAAACCAAAGAAATCGTAGACAGCTTCAGTATGGGGTTGATGAAGGCTGGTATAGGATATAATGATGGCAGCATTGAAGGAAGAGATAAGGTTGCAGTACTCAGCAACAACAGACCCGAATGGTTGTTTCTCGATTTGGCTGTTCAACAAACAGGGGCAGTGCTTACTCCCATCTATCCAACTATTAATGTAAATGAACTTGAGTTTATATTAAATGACGCTTCAGTTAAAATGGTTTTTGTAAGTGACATTGAACTATTTGAAAAAGTTCAATCCATTAGATCAAAAACACCAAGCGTTCAATCTGTCTATACATTCAATACAATTAAAGACGCTAATCATTGGAAAGAACTTTTACATAATGGGAATGAGCAGGATTTTAAAAACCTTCAACAATCTAAGGACAATGTAAACCCAGAGGAATTGTGTACGATTCTATATACATCAGGCACAACAGGCTTTCCAAAAGGGGTAATGCTCAGCCACCACAATATTCTCGATAATGTAAAAAATGTAGATGAGGTTTTCGATCCCATTGGCACTGAGAATGACCGTGCGCTCAGCTTCCTTCCACTCAATCATATTTTTGAACGAATGGTGAGTTACATCTATATGTTTAATGGTGTTTCAATATACTATGCAGAAAGTCTTGATACAATTGGAGAAAACTTGAAAGAGGTGAAACCAACAGTTTTTTCAACAGTACCTAGATTGCTTGAAAAAGTATATGAAAAAATTATTGCAAAAGGAAGGGAACAAAAGGGAATTAAAAAAGCATTGTTCTTTTGGGCTGTTTCACTTGGAAGCAGATTTGAGTCTGATAGAAATATGGGAATTTGGTACAATCTACAATTGGCCATCGCAAATAAAATCATCTTTAGTAAATGGCGCGAGGGACTAGGTGGAAATGTAAAAGCAATTGTTACCGGTGCAGCAGCCTGTCAAGTAAGACTTTTGCGCGTTTTCACTGCTGCCAAAATAGTTATCATGGAAGGTTATGGATTAACTGAAACTTCACCGGTGATAAGTGTAAATAGATACGAAGCCAACAACAGGCGGTTTGGTACTGTTGGAACCGTGATAAAAAATGTAGAAGTAAAAATTGCAGAAGATGGTGAAATTTGTTGCAGGGGCACAAATGTCATGATGGGATATTATAAAAGACCTGATCTAACAGCAGAATGCATTGATAATGAAAAATGGTTTCATACAGGTGATATAGGTGTTTGGAGTGAGGGGAAATTTCTGAAAATTACAGACAGGAAAAAAGAAATATTCAAAACCAGTGGTGGTAAATATGTTGCACCACAACCAATTGAAAACAAAATGAAGGAATCTCCTTTCATTGAGCAAATGATGGTGGTTGGTGCGGAAAGAAAGTTCACTGCGGCCCTGATAGTGCCTGCTTTTGCGAATCTGAAATCATGGTGTGAAAAAAATAATATTCCTTCAGAGACCATTCATCAAATGCTTAAAGAGCCCAAGGTATTTGAATTATACAATTCAGTTGTTGAAAAATACAATGAACAATTTAATCCGGTTGAAAAGGTAAAAAAATTCGAATTGCTTGAAGGCGAATGGACAATCAATGGCGGTGAACTTACACCTACTCTGAAATTGAAGCGCAAGGTGATTATGGAAAAGTATGCGGATGCAGTTGAACGAATTTATACTGAAGAAAATTAAAAATAATATTCATCCTTTTTAGGACGATATAAATTATTCTGCTGAAACTTCAAGAATTGCCTGTATGCATCTTGATTTTGTATAATCCATAACTGGTGATCACTCTCATTTGAAATCATACCAAACAACCACTGGTTGTATGCTTGAAACATGTTATTATCAATCAAGTAATTCATCCTATCAAATAAGGAAAATGGAAATGTTTTACTATTTGAATTAAACCATTCTTTCATAAATCCCAACCTGATTTCATAAAGACTTGAAACACTGATTCCCTTTGTTGCAAGATGACTAAAAGACAAAATGCCATTCAACATACTTGTCTCAAATGGTGTTGTCTTTTTTAAATAATGAATCTTTACATCAGCAGGATTGAAAATCCTTTTATATGATTCATACAGCTGGTACTTGATTTCATCTGTTCTAGTTGAAAAACTTTCAAGGTTGATAAAAATTTCACCATATGCTATTGCCCTGATTTTATCAGCTGCCGCAAAATAAAATTTAGAGCCATGATAATAATTACCAGCATGAGAAGGATCAACGATAATACCACTCTCCCATTGTTCAATTGCTTCACTTGGCTTCTCAAGTTTCCATAGCAACTGTCCATATTCACTATGCAATTGTCCGCTCTGAGGATATTTCTTCAAGCCTTTTTTATAAATTTTTTCACTCTGCTTCCAATCCTCTAATCCATTGAAGATATTCCCAGCAATCTGAAATATTTGTATGTCAGCATCTGACCGCTCCACAAGAGGCAATATATTTCTTGCTGCCTGCTCAAACGAACCAGATAAATAATAAGTTAAAGCCAATTCCTTTGCCAGCAGTAAACTACCTGGATTCGTTTTCAATCCGTTATTGAGTACGACGAATGCATTTGAAAAATCATCTTTTTTATAAAATTCAATAGCAGTCAGTCGAACTTGCTCATCAGATTGCTGTGCACTTGAATCCATCGCAATAGCGAAGAATAAGATCAGGATAACACCACGAATTATTTTCATTGAAGGAATATTAACTCAAATCAAATGAGTAAGCAGGCCATCACGCAACTTGGGTTCAAACCAAGTGCTTTTAGGAGGCATCACATTTCCACTATCTGAAATATCGAATAACTGTTGAATGCTTACTGGATAAAAACTAAAGGCAACTTTCATCTCACCACTATCCACGCGTTTCTCTAGTTCAGCCAATCCCCTGATGCCACCAACAAAGTCGATGCGTTTATCCGTCCGCTGGTCTTCAATGTCCAAGAGCTTATCAAGAATATTGTTTGAAAAAATTGTAATGTCCAACACACCAATGGGATCTTCAGTATAAGTACCTTCCAAAGCAGTAAGATGATACCAGGCGTTATCTATATACATTCCAAATTCATGCAATGATTCAGGCTGAACGGGCTTGTCTGAACTCGAAACCATAAAGTCATCTTGCAATGCACTAATTAGATCCTCTACTTCAAGTTCATTTAAATCTTTTATCACCCTATTGTATGGCATGATACTTAGTTGATTTGAAGGGAATAATGTTGTGAGAAAATAATTCGCTTCCTCGGATACCGTCGGTCCAGCAACATGCCTCACTTTGGCAGCACTGGCAGCCCTGTGATGTCCGTCAGCAATATAAGTACAGGGTACTTGCAATTTAAAAATTTCAGTTATTTTACCGATAGTTTCATTTTGATTAATTATCCAAATCCGGTGTATTATTGAATCGTCAGCAGTAAAATCATATACCGGATCATTATGTTGTTTCCAATCATTTATGCAGTCATCAATCTCTTGAACATTTTTATATGCAAGAAAAACATTTCCAGTTTGTGCACCACTAATTCTTATGTGATTAATTCTGTCTTGCTCTTTTTCAGGTCGGGTGAATTCATGCTTTTTAATTATGTCATTTTCATAGTCATCGACAGAAGAACTACACACTAGGCCGGTCTGACTCCGTCCATCCATAATCAACTCATAAATATAATAACAAGGTTTGTCTTCAATAAACAAAACACCTTTATCAACCATCGATTTCAAGTTTGACTTTGCCTTTTCATAAACACTTGTATCGTATATACTTAGACCAATTGGCATATCTATCTCTGATTTGGTGACATGCAAAAAAGAGTTTGGCTGATCTTTTGCAAATAGCCTTGCTTCATCACTAGATAAAACATCATAAGGTGGAGAAGCTACTTCTTTAGCAAATTCAATGTTAGGTCGCAAAGCTTTGAATGGAGAAATGATGGCCATGAGAATATATTATTATGATCCGTACTGGTTTGCAAAATCATTCATTAAGTCTGTAATTACCTGAACGCTGCTCAAAGGCAATGCATTGTATAAAGAAACCCTGAATCCACCTACATTTCTATGACCCTTGATACCAATCATGCTTTCACTTTCACATTTTTTTAGAAACAATGCCTCAAGTGATGGATCAGTAATCGTAAAAACTGCATTCATAAGACTTCTATCTTTCTTTTCTACAGGAAGGGTAAAAATTGAATTTGTATCCAATGTGTCATATAGCAATGCAGCTTTTTTATTATTTGCTGATTCAATTGCTTGTATACCGCCATTCTTTTTTAACCACCTTAAGGTAAGCATACATACATAAATAGCAAAAACAGGAGGTGTATTCAACATTGAACCATTTTCAACATGAACAGTGTAATCCATCATTGATGGAATTCCTTTGTTTCCCTTTGCTAAAAAAGAACGATCAGCCACAACCAGGTTAACACCAGCAGCTCCAATGTTTTTTTGTGCTCCAGCATAAATGAATGCGAACTTGTTGAAATCCATTTCCCTACTCAGTATATCACTGCTCATATCGGCAATCAATGGTACTGAAGCATCAGGGATATGATGCATCTGTGTTCCCTCAATTGTATTGTTTGTTGTGTAATGAAAATAAGCGGCATCATTTGGGATGTGAAAACCTGCAGGTATGTAGGTATAGTTCTTATCTTTTGAACTTGCTACTACATCTACATCTCCATAAATTTTTGCTTCTTTAATTGCCTTCGTTCCCCATACACCACAATCTAAATATGCGGCCTTGGTTCCTTTGGTAAGGAAATTCATAGGCACTTGAAAAAAATGAGTTGACGCTCCACCATGAAGAAATAATACTTCTTTGTTAGCATCCAACTACATCAATTATTTTACCAGGGAAATAGCCTCATTTAATACATCTTCAAAGAGGGGGGTTCTGTGACCAATCTCTAGAATTGACAATCCCGCATTATTGAAATCTATGATTGCGCGACTAGCCTCTTCAAAAACCTCTGAAGGAAGTATGCTAGGCCCTGCATTGAAATTATGATTCATGATTATTATGCTAAAAAATTAAACTGGCAGGCAGGTTGTAAAGATACTTAATTTGTACAAGAGCGCCCGATGATCCTATTGCCCAACCAATAAAATTGCAATAATTCCATTTCTTTATTTGATGCTGAATCTGAATTGCCCTTCCCCATGTCACTTAAACTTGGTTGTCCTGCCTCAACCCAGGCTGAATACCAGAAACTTGATATTGCATAAATTGAAGCAGCCATTCGTCTTTCAACCATGCCTTTGAGGCTATCATGATATCGATTGGCATATAAAGTTGAGAATTGTCTCATTAAAACCCCATTTCGGTCTTCGTAATTAAAGCGTTTATGGGAAGGGGTTCGCAATGAAAGTACCTTTTCAATTTTAAGAACACTATCTGATGCATTTGCACTCTCATAAATTCTATCCCAAATGAAATTCAGTTGGTTTTCAATGAATGTTGCCTTTCCTATGAAAAGATCATATTCGCTTTCTGCATATAATTCTGGTAAACGGCTTTCCCAAAAACCATGAATGCCTAACTGATCAGTCTTTTGTCCGTTATGATTACTGCTCGCATGCAGCGGCACATGTACATCAGCAATATAGTGTCCAATTTCAGCAGACAACTTCAGTATTTCATTTTTATTTTTCTGAATAAAAGCTTTTTTTAACCTATTCTGCATAATCATAATCCACCACGGCGCTATGCCATGTGCATGCAACGTATCCTCAGAAAATTTATCGACTGCCTCATTCCACCTTTTTGGTAAATCTAAAAAAGGAAATTTACCATATTGGTCCATATCAATATAATGCCTTGGTGCTTCTTCAGGAATAGCATAACGCCTTTTGTCTGGATCCACAGAATGATCTTCAAGGTATTGGATATTCATTTTGTAAAATGAAATCATTTCAGGAGGTAATAAAAAAACCGAATGGTAATTAATATAGCGATGACCAAAGAAACCCCATGAATAGGTCTTTGGTGGAACCAGTAACCCAATACCTAAACATATAAAAAGTTGAATAAAATTTTTTATTAAAAACAAATTAGTGGTTAATTTCTTGAATTTTGACAAAGCTCTTATAATCTATATGACATTTAAACAATCCTCAATAGTGTTTACTAAAAAATTACCGTCAATAAATATTTTTTGTTTGCTTATTGGATTTCTACTTTTAAATACTCCATCATATTTAACCGGACTGATTTCTCTATATTTTTTACCAATCAAATAAGATAAGTTATGAAAATCTGATTTATGATATACTTTTATGAAATTTAATTTGTCTTGACACTGATCATTAATACTCGTTTTATTAAAGAAATGATCATCACATACTGGATCACAATACCAATGAGTTCGCTGATTTATCTCAATCAATGGGCATTCTATTGGAGTAAAAATTAAATTCGTACAACCAGCTCCATGTGCTGAAACAAAAACCAAGGCCCTAGAACACGCCTCATACTGCTCTTCAACAGTCATTTCATGAAATGCACAAAATTTTATAGGGAATTTTAGTTGCTGAGTTTTTAAAAATTCTTCTAATGGTAGGCTGGTATTTGAGTCAAATAAATATCTGTCATCAAAAGCTCTTTGATTAAATAAAACATATTCCCCTTTTTGCTTTGAACAAATATTTTTTACAATTTTACTATACTGGTTTTTAGAAGAATATTTAATAAATTTAGTAAGATCAAACCCCATCCATAGTGTCGGATTTTTCTTTTCGGAAACGGATTGAGTGTATATAATTTTTATATTTGGATAAAGTTTTTTTAAGACAAAAAGCCGCCACTTTTGAACACTGCTCTCTTTATCAATTCCTTCTTCATTAATGTGAACTTCTCTGTAATATGGACTGTAATATAATAACGCGTCATACCATACGTGAAAAATATTATTGTCAGGAATGGAAGAAATCCAAATCCCTTTTATTTTTTTTTGCCGCTGCCTTCGTAAAGCGCAAATGAAAGCATTAGTTAAGTGGAAATAAAATCTGACTAATGCCCTAAGAATTAGCATAAATGAAATATTACAAGTTTACCTTAATGAGTTATTGAAACTATAAAATAGAAGTAAAAGATTAAACTTTTTATGATTTTTTCGCGTGATCCCCAACATCTGTTACACCTCCAGAAACTATAAATTTCATGGCTTCAGCAGAACTGATATTGTCCAAGTTCTTCAAGCGATCCTTGTGAACAAAGTACAATATACCGGAAAAAGCATATGAATGTGGAATATAAACAGACACATATTCTTCAAGCCCGAATCTTTTAGCGTCATGTTGGGTGATAAAACCCAAACGAAATACTTCAGGATCTTCAATAGCAACCAGCAATGGTTTATTAAACTTTCTTTTATTGCCTGCAAATGCCTCTAGCAATTCTTTTACCGTTGAGTAGATAATTTTTACACCCGGAGTTTTTTCAAGCAAGAGATCAAACCACTGCAACAATTTAGAAACAAAAAAGAGGGATGATATATAACCAACCAATAAAACAAGCACAATTACAACAAGGAATCCCAGGCCCGGAATTTTCTCCGGATTCCCCATGGTATTTAGTTTTACTAAGTCGGGAAACAATACATGCAAAAGATTGGGCAAAATATCATCAATGAATTTGAAAAGCGACACTATCGACCAAATGGTTATCACAATTGGTGCCAATATGATTAGGCCCTGAAGGAAATAATTAATGATTTTTCGAGGCCTAAAGAATGCTTCCATGGGAATGATTTGAAATCAAATATACAGCATGCAACATCCGATTAGAGGCGAAATAACCGGTTTTGAAGCAGAAAAGAACGGTTTAACAGCGTTTCGCTCAAAAAAATGACCTTTAATAGATTAAATCATTATTTTTTGGGTGGAAACTTTATTTACATTAAAAGTTTCTTTAGTTTTGCGGCGTCAAAACTTATATGGACAACAAAAACAGAATCATTTTAGAATCCAAAGCCCTTTTCTTGAAACTGGGTATCCGCTCAGTATCCATGGACGATATTGCGAATCAGTTGGGTATGTCTAAAAAAACCATCTATCAGCTCTTTGCAGATAAGGATGAGCTCGTTGACAATATCATAGATACAGACATTCAACAGATACAAGCCGATTGCACAAATTGTTGTGAAACTGCCAAGGACGCCATCGATGAAATCTTCAAAACGATGGAGATGATCGTGGCGCAGTTCAGAAACATGAACCCGATGGTGATTTTTGACTTACAAAAATACCATCACAGGTCATTTGAAAAATTTATGAACCATAGGAATACATTCCTCTTAGAAATCATTACTAACAACCTTGAAAAAGGAGTAAAAGAAGGATTGTATAGGGAAAATATAAAGATTGATATTCTGTCAAGATTCAGGCTAGAATCGATGATGCTTGCATTTAACATGGACTTATACCCTCCTTCTAAATTCAATGCACTTGAAGTAACACTTGAAATAATTCAGCATTTTCTTTATGGACTTTCAACAGAAAGTGGGTATCAGTTGATCAATGAATACAAATCAAGAAAATTAACAAATGGACAATAAATTAAATCACATGAACAGATTGACGTTGCTCATATGCATAATCGCTTTTTTACAACCAGTGAATACAACTGCACAGCAGCAATACAGACTGTCGGCACAACAAGCTGCAGAACTTGCTCTTAAAAATGCAACAGATATAAAAAATTTACAACTTGATCGGTCAATACAAATAGCAAAAAACCGTGAATACATCGGTCAGACTTTGCCACAAGCAAGTGGTAATATTCAAATGCAGAAGTATTTTAATATACCTGTTACACTGCTTCCGGATTTCATTTCACCCTCGGTTTATAGAGTATTGACTGATAAAGGAGTGAAAGATGGTAGCGGTAACCCAATCACTGAACCCAAATCCGAACCCACATTCTTCCCTGCACAATTTGGTGTGCCTTGGCAGGCATCTGCTGGTGTTCAGTTCCAACAATTACTTTTTCAACCCGATCTCTTTATTGCCTTACAAGCAAGAAAAAAAGCAGTAGACTTTACAGAAGCCAATATCAAGGTGATGGAAGATTCAGTGAAAAGCAATATCTACCGATCCTATTACGCAGTGCTGATAGCAGAAAAAAGAAAATCATTTTTAGACGAAAGCATCAGACGATTTGAAAAATTGAAAAGCGATCAAGAAAAACTTTTCAAAAATGGATTCATTGAACGCCTCGACTTAGATAAAACACAAGTGGGATTAAACAACTTACAAACCAATACAACCCAAATTGGCAACTTAATTCAAATAGGATTCGCATCACTAAAATTTGCACTTGGAATTAATCAAACAGATACGCTTCTTTTAACTGACACGCTATCAATTGACCTGGTAAAAAAAGACATGATGGCACTTGGTAGTTTTACATATACTGATAGGAAAGAAATACAACTACTTAACATAGCCAAGGAATTACAAGGACTAGATCTGAAAAGAAACAAACTCGCCTACCTTCCTACTCTGGCTACCTACTTTAACTATAGCAGAAATGCTTTGCGTTCAGAATTTAGCATATTCGATTTCAGCCAACAATGGTTTAAAACATCGCTTTGGGGAATCAATATGAGCATTCCGATTTTTGATGGTGGACAAAAATTAAATAAAATCAGACAAGCTAACTACTCCCTGCAAAAAACTGAGAACACAATCAAAAATCTTGAAAGAGCAATTGATCTCCAATTAAATGCCGCAAACATCATTTTTACCAATTCACTTTCAACACTTGATATTCAGGAAAGAAATGTAGTGCTAGCAGAAAAAGTATTTGTAAGCACAAAGAAAAAATATGAGCAAGGATTAGGATCAAGCTTTGAGCTATCTCAATCCGAACAAGATCTTGAAACAGCACAATCAAACTATTTCCAATCACTTTATGATGCAATCAATGCAAGGATATCCTACATGAAAGCACTTGGAAAACTTCAATAAAAAAACACAAAACATAGATATGAAACAAATTTTGATCATTTGCACAGTATTATTTTTTACAGCATGTTCCTCAAACAAGGGCGAAAAGGGAAGTCTAGCTGAAAAAAAATCAACATTAGAAGCATTGATGAAAGACCGTGATGCGCTTTCTACAAAAATTGTTGCACTTGAAAATGAAATTGAGCTCCTCGACAGTTCCTCATCAAATGAAAAAATGAAACTGGTTGAATTCCTAGCCCTTGCTAACCAGGATTTCTCTCATTATATCGAACTACAAGGTAAAATAACAACAGAGAATATTTACTACGTTACGCCGCGTGGAATGGGGGGACAAGTAAAATCGATGTTTGTAAAACAAGGAGACAGGGTTAAAAAAGGACAGCTTCTGATGAAATTGGAAGATGGAATCATCCAACAAAATATAAAGCAAGTTGAAAGTCAACTTTCTTTTGCAAAAAATATTTTTTCTAGGCAAGAGAATCTATGGAAAGATGGCATTGGAACAGAAATACAATTCCTTTCTGCAAAAAACAATGTTGAGAGTCTTGAAAAACAACTTTCGCTAGTGAAAGAACAGCTTAGCACTACAAACGTAGTGGCAGAAGCGCCAGGAGTTATAGATGTAGTTAGCATAAAGGTTGGTGAAACATTTATGGGCTCGCCTCTTGCTGGAATTACAATTGTTGACCCCTCAGTGCTTAAGGCAACAGTTGACGTACCAGAAAACTATATCACTAAATTCAAAAAGGGAATGAAAACAATCATTTCTATTCCAGATATCAATAAATCAATCAATTCAGAAATAAGCCTTATTAGTGAAACCATCAATATCACTTCAAGAAGTTTCATTGCGGAGTGTAAATTAATTGGTGTAAAAGACATTAAGCCTAACCAAATAGCAATAGTAAAAGTGTTGGACCACGAATCCAAAAATGCAATCGTAATACCAGTAGAAACTGTCCAAACAGATGAAAAAGGCAAATACGTATTTATATTTTCAAATGAAAATGGAAAAAATATTGCAAGAAAAAAATCAATTGAAATAGGTGAATTCTATGACGAATTGATTGAGGTAAAATCAGGTTTATCAACAGGAGACAAAATAATTACAAAAGGTTTCCAAGGATTATATGAAGGACAGAACCTTACCACAGCAACAGCAAAATAATTTCATTGAGCGATAAAGAGGATAAAAACTGAAATATGGAAAACGAATCAAAGAATAATCCGATTCAAAATTTGTTAAAAAACACAAAGACATTTGGACCAACAGATTGGGCCATCAGAAATAAAACAGCGGTTTACCTGATAACCCTCATCATTTCAATCTGGGGAATTTCGCTGTTTGTATCATTTCCTAAAGAACAATTTCCAGATGTTGTACTTCCTACAATTTATGTACAAACTGTTTATGTAGGTAATTCACCCAAAGACATTGAAAACCTAGTAACCAGGCCAATTGAAAAAGAACTAAAGGGCATCACGGGTGTGAAGGTTAACAAAATCACCAGTAATTCTTTGCAGGATTTCTCTGCCATCATAGTTGAATTTAGCACCGAAGTAAAAACAGATCTGGCGTTGCAAAAAATGCGTGACGCAGTAGACAAAGCAAGGAAAGACCTTCCAAATGACCTAACACAAGAACCAGTAGTACAGGAAATAAGTTTATCAGAATTGCCTATTATGGCGGTAAATGTGAGCGGTGATTATGACGCTGTTAATCTGGGGCAATTTGCCGATCAACTAAAAGACCGTATTGAAGAATTGAAAGAAATCAGCAGAGTAGATCTAGTTGGTGCTCCTGAAAGAGAGATTCAAATCAATGTGGACAGAAGTAAGATGGAAGTAGCAAAAGTTGGATTTAGTGATGTTGAGCAAGCAATTCAAAGAGAAAACGCAGATATTTCAGGTGGACTACTTGAAGTAGGTGATCAAAAAAGAACCCTTAGGGTTAACGGACAATTCAAAACAGCACTTGAATTGCAAAATGTAATTGTAAAAAATGTATACGGTTCACCATTTTATTTAAGGGACCTCGCTTACATCACAGATACTGTAAAAGAAAAAGAAAGCTTTGCTCGTCTTGATGGTAAAAATGTAGTGACCCTCAGTATCATCAAACGATCTGGAGAAAACTTAATTAATGCATCTGAAAAAATCAACACCATTGTTGATGAAATGAAAAAAGATGTTTTTCCAAAAAACTTGAACATAAAAATTACAGGTGATCAAAGCATCAAAGCCGGTGCTGCTTTTAATGAATTAGTTAATTCAATTATAATCGGTTTCATTTTGGTGGTAATCATACTGATGTTTTTCATGGGAATAACCAACTCATTCTTTGTTGCACTATCAGTGCCGTTGAGTATGTTTCTTGCATTTATTTTATTACCATCCGCTGATTTCATCGTAGGATCAAATGTTACTTTAAACTTTATAGTATTGTTCGCATTGCTATTCGGCTTGGGAATTGTTGTTGATGATGCCATTGTGGTTATTGAAAATACACATAGGATTTTTTCACAAGGCAATGGAAAAATAAGTTCAACAGATGCTGCACGATATGCTGCAGGAGAAGTGTTTGTGCCTGTATTGGCGGGAACACTTACAACATTGGCGCCATTCATTCCTTTGTTATTTTGGCCAGGCATCATCGGAAAATTCATGATCTATCTGCCAACAATGCTGATTTTTACTTTAACAGCATCACTTATAGTAGCATACATCATGAATCCGGTTTTTGCAGTCGATTTCATGAGCCATGATCATAAAATAGAAAAAAAGAAATCTGATATTTTCAAAAGCCCTTTGCTATGGGTGTTTTTAGGTATTGGAATACTTAGTGACATAGTTGGTTACAGCAGTGACCTATCATCATACCGCTTTGCAGGAAACCTGCTTCTATTATTTGCAGGCCTCATGATTCTGAATAAATTTGTATTGACAGATATTATTAATGCTTTCCAAGGAAGGCTATTACCATCAATGATGAATAGCTATGAAAAACTACTTCGTTGGACAACCCAAGGTTGGAGACCAGTAAAAATGCTCATTGGCACATTCGCTTTGCTGATTTTTTCATTTGTCTTTTTTGGAATGAGAAATGTTCCTGTTGTGCTATTCCCATCAGGTGATCCAAACACCCTTTATGTTTACATGAAACTTCCTGCAGGAACAGATATAAAATATACTGACTCTGTTACACAACTTCTAGAAGGAAAAATAAATAAAGTATTGGGTACCGATGGTAATAATAAAAACCCTTTGGTAGAAAGTGTTATTGCCAACGTTGCAGTGGGTGCAAGCGATCCAAATAGCGGAGACAGAAGCACGAGGCCAGAACTTGGAAGGGTTCAAGTATCCTTTGTTCCATTCGAAGAACGCCAAGGAAAATCAACATTACCATACCTTGATTCAATAAGAGAAGCTGTAAAAGGAATTCCATCTACAGAAATCAGTGTTGCACAAGAAAGCAATGGACCTCAAACTTCTGCACCAATTAACATTGAAGTTACAGGTGATGATTTTGAATCACTTACAAACACAGCAACGAATTTAAGAAACTACCTCAGTAATAAAAATATTCCAGGGGTAGAAGAATTAAAAATTGATGTAGATCTTTCCAATCCTGAAATTGGCATTACCATTGATAGGGAAAGAGCCTTGCTTGCTGGTATTTCAACAGGCCAAATTGGAGTAGAAATCAGAACAGCATTATTTGGAAAAGAAATTTCAAAGTTGAAAATTGGTGAGGATGAATACAAAATCATCATCAGAAATGATGCAACACAAAGAAAGTCGCTTTCCGAATTGTTGAACATGCGCATAACTTACCGAGATTTTACAACTGGACAAATCAGACAAGTGCCAATCAGTTCTGTAGTGAAAGTAGATCTAAACAGTACCTACGGTAGCATCAAAAGAAAAAATCAGAAAAGGGTTATTACAATTTTCTCAAACGTACTGGTCTCTCAAGGATTTACGCCAACAGCTGTAAATATTGAAATCAAAAAACAAATTGATGCGTTTAAAGGAAAACCTGATGATGTTGTTATAGCACAAACGGGCGAAGGAGAACAACTTGCTGAAACAGCCACATTCTTACAGAGTGCATTGTTTACTGCAATTGGACTAATACTTTTGATACTCATTCTTCAGTTTAACTCCTATAGCAAAACAATCATTGTACTTTCTGAAATATTCTTCAGTCTGATTGGTGTGCTTCTTGGCTATGCAATTACCAGATCAACATTTGCTGTTGTAACTACTGGAATTGGTATAGTTGGTCTTTCGGGAATCGTTGTTAAAAATGGAATTCTTGTAATCGAATTTGCCGACGAACTACGTTCCAGGGGAATGAAAACAAGAGAAGCTATAATCGAAGCTGGTAAAACAAGAATAGTGCCGGTACTATTAACTGCACTTGCTGCTATACTGGCATTGATACCATTGGCTATTGGATTCAATATCAATTTCGTTACCCTCTTTACCGACCTGAACCCACATATTTTCTTTGGAGGTGAT
Organism: Chitinophaga pinensis; assembly: GCA_945866165.1. Lineage (GTDB taxonomy): Bacteria > Bacteroidota > Bacteroidia > Chitinophagales > Chitinophagaceae > Pollutibacter. The sequence continues at coordinate 18,897 of CAMBGO010000013.1, forward strand.
AATGCAGTATTCTGGAAACCACTTTCACTAACTATTATATGGGGATTGATGTTTGCATTTTTCATGACATTGCTAATAGTTCCTGCCATGTATCTGATTGCAGAAAGGCTTAAGCGACCAATGATAAGTTTCTTCAAAGGAAGGTGGATATCAATCTTGGGAATGTTGGGACCGCTTTTCTTCATCTTTACAGGATTGGTTTTCTTAATAAGAAAAATTCAAGGCAAGCCTGTTTGGAATGGTAAACAATAAAAATGTTTGATAATTAAATTAAAAAACTTCATCCGGCAACATGCAACTTTTTAAAAACAGAAAACATCTATCAAAATAAAAACAATGGAACAATACAATACAAGATCAAACCATGAAATCGACTACCGCATTGTAGGTGAAGAAATGCAATATGTTGAAGTTGAACTAGACCCAAATGAAACAGCCATTGCTGAAGCAGGAAGCTTTATGTTTATGGATGATGGAATTGAAATGCAAACCATCTTTGGTGATGGATCTTCCCAAAACCAAGGCATCATGGGTAAATTGTTTTCAGCAGGTAAAAGATTGCTGACGGGAGAAAGTCTTTTTATGACAGCCTACACAAATTTGGGGAATGGAAAGAAGAGGGTTTCATTTGCATCACCTTATCCAGGAAAAATAATTCCATTAGATCTGCAACAACTTGATGGTAGGATTATCTGCCAAAAGGATGCATTTCTTTGTGCAGCCAAAGGCGTTAATGTTGGAATTGAATTTCAAAGAAAACTTGGAACTGGTTTGTTTGGTGGCGAGGGTTTTATTATGCAAAAACTTGAAGGAGATGGCATGGCCTTTGTTCATGCAGGCGGACATGTTTTTGAGCGCTACCTCACTCCAGGTGAAGTATTGAAAGTTGATACAGGATGTATTGTTGCTTACACTAACACAGTAAACTTCGACATTCAATTTATTGGAGGTATCAAGAATTCTATATTTGGTGGTGAGGGCCTATTCTTCGCAACACTTCGTGGACCGGGAAAAGTTTGGCTTCAAACCCTTCCAATCAGCAGACTTGCGAGCAGAATCATGTCGTATGGATCCTTTAATAGAAAAGAAGAAGGAAGTATCCTAGGTGGTATTGGAAACATGCTAGACGGAGACGGATTCTAAACTAATGAATGCTTTATAAAGCAAAAGACCCTCCAAATGGAGGGTCTTTTGCTTTATATTCATGTTAGAATTAGTTAATAAAACAGGTGCTTTTTTGATTGGGTTTTCCAACCTGCCTGGCTTTCATATTGAACAAAGAAAATTTTCAGGTCAGCCTGACTCTCATACTTAACAAAGTATATTTTTTTTTCAGCCTGACTTTGATATTGCGTGAAGAACCATTTCCCTTCATTATCATTTGCCTGGCTTTGATATTTAACCTTGAATACTTTTAGGTCTGCCTGACTTTCATATTTCACCACAAAAACTTTTACTTCAGCTTGGCTCTGATATTCAACAGAAAAAACTTTCTGTGCATTTGAAGCCAGGGTAAATAAAAAAAATAAAATAAGGAGCAGACTAAATTTCATGAAAGTATTTTATCAATCACGTCTTCCATAAATATTTCCCAATAATCTCAGCATTTCTAGATATAACCAAACTAATGTAACAAGCAAACCAAAAGCACAATACCACTCCATATATTTAGGAGCTCCCATTGCAGCACCCTGATCAATTCTATCAAAATCCAAAATAAGACACAATGCAGCAACAGCTACAATAACAAGAGAAATACCAATGCTCATTGGAGTACCCTGGTGTAACATGGGAATATCAACATTAAACAATGAAAGCACGAAGCTGATCAGATAGAACACCATGATGCCTCCCATGGCTGCAAAAAGAATAGAACGAAAACGCTCTGTTACTTTTATCATTCCGGTCTTATACAATACAAACATTGCAATCGCAGTTCCAAATGTTAGCGCTACAGCTTGCATTACAATGCCAGGAGCAATTTTGGCGAATGCATCATTGTAAACAGCAGAAATTCCTCCAACTAATAAACCTTCCAATAAGGCATA
>CAMBGO010000014.1 GCA_945866165.1 Chitinophaga pinensis
GAGGTCTGTTATTCGAGCCTCCCCTTTAATTTGCTTAAAGGCAGAAGCAATTTTTTCACTTAAATTTTCAAACATGTGATGGAACTTTTAACAAATAATATCATTGATAAATGACAAGTGGCGAAGTTAATGAATCATATGCATGCTTGCATTATTCTAAAGGTTGATACTGTTTTCATGGATCGGTCAATTTATAAAACTGCGAAATGTTAATTGTTTGTGATTAAGTTTTGTGATTTTTTTTACAATACAAGACACTGATTTACATATAATTGCATCAAACATGACCAATTGGTGTAAAAACCAGTTAAAATATTGTGAATAAACATCAAATTATATTTTTTCAACAATGATATTTTTCTATCATTGCAAGATAACAGGTGCTTGAAGTACGACCAATGAATAACAATCAACATGGCTAAACAACTTTTTTCAATAGAATTTCCAGTTAGATGCTCTCCTTCTATTCTCTATGAATTCCTTTCTACCCCTGCAGGTTTGCAAGAATGGTTTGCAGACAAAGTGGATGAAAGAGACACAGTCTTTAGTTTTTCATGGAATGGCTCAGTTGAAAAGGCAGCTGTTTTGCAAGCTGAAGAAAATAAATCCATTCGCTTCCACTGGACTCATTCACCAAAAGAAGAATATTTCGAATTTAGCATTGAAAAATCAGAAGTAAGTAGTCAAACCATCTTAATAATCAAGGATTTTGCAGAGAAGAAAGAAATACCCGACCAACAAAGGCTTTGGGAATTCCAGGTAAATGACCTATTTCACAGACTAGGAAACTAATTCCTCCCGAAAATTGGCATAAAGTCAGTATATGCCATACAAGTTGCAGTGTAACAAAAGCTTTTAGTAATTTTGTAAGCGTTAGCGTACATTAATTTCAATTTGAATTATTGGTACGCTTTCACTTAAAGATTTATTTTAATTCTTGCAACCAGTAACCCGTGATAAAAAAACTAGACAAGCTCATTCTTAAATCTTTCATTGGCCCATTCATAGCCACTTTTTTCATCACCCTATTCATCTTGGTGATGCAATTTTTCTGGAAATACATAGACGACTTAGTTGGAAAAGGATTAGATATTTCCAATATCATAAAACTTACTGCATACGTTACCGCTACAGCAATCCCATTGGCTTTACCTCTATCGATTTTGATATCATCTATCATGACATTTGGGAACCTTGGCGAGAGCTTTGAATTGGTTGCAATTAAATCAGCGGGTATTTCGTTGCTGCGATTCATGAGACCTTTATTGGTCGTTGCTGCTTGCATCTCTGTATTTGCATTTCTAATAACCAATTACGTAATACCGGTTGCCAACCTTCGGTTTACCACCATGCTATATGACATCCGCATAGCAAAACCCGCTTTTGATATAAAAGAAGGTATCTTCTATGATAAAATTCCTGGTTTTGCAATTAAGGTTGGGAAAAAAGACGAAGATGGAAATGGCATCAGTAACATAATCATTTATGAAAATCAATATTCACTTCAAGACAATATCATTGTAGCGGAAACGGGTACTATGAAAATCAGTGATGATAAAAAATTTCTTGAATTTGATCTTAAAAATGGATGGCGATACCAAGAAAAGGGACCCTATAATTCGATTCAAACTGATTTTTATCGACTTGGTTTTAAAAATTACAAGAAGGTGTTTGACTTAAGCAGCTTCGCCATGATGAAAACACCTGATAGTATTTTCAAGGGTAGTCAACAAATGTTGAATATCAGCCAACTCAATAAATCTGAAGACTCCTTAAGTAAAGTAGCTAAAAATATCACAGATAAAAGGATGTATAGTGAGTTGACTTCTTTTTTTCAATTTGGTAAAAAATTCATGAAAGGCTGGGAAGCAGAAAAATTCAATTTCAATAAGAATCAAAAAAAGTACGGAGACCTGCTGCCTGATTCAGCTATATCTGTTTCATACGTAAAGGCATCGGATAAGATTACGATGCTAAAAGGATCGTTAGATTTAATAACCACTGAATATACTCAGAAAATCAGGGAGCTCCGTTTATTTCAAATAGAATGGAATAAGAAATTTACCCTTTCAATCGCATGCCTCGTTTTATTTATAATAGGAGCACCACTGGGTTCGATAATTAGGAAAGGCGGACTCGGTATGCCATTGGTGATTGCAGTCATATTTTTCTTGATCTGGCACCTGATCAATATGTTCGGTGAAAAGTTTGTTCGTCAGGATATTCTTAGTCCCTTTTCAGGAATTTGGATGTCGACCTATCTTTTGCTTCCAATAGGATTCTTTCTTGTATACAAAGCAATGAATGACTCACAATTGTTCAATAATGAATTTTATTTAAGGACCTTTAAAAGAATTCGAACTAAATTTAATTTTTCAAAAAGAAACAAATCACTGATCTCACAATAAATCATACACTATGAAAAATAATTCACGGAGAAAATTTATACTTAACAGCCTATCAGGAGGAATCGCTGTTGGGGCACTTTCAACGCTGCCAAACTCTATTTTGGCATTAGACCTGAAACAAGCCAATCCCTTCTCTCAAACTCCTTTACCCTATGGTTATGCTGCATTGGAGCCAATGATTGATGCAATGACAATGGAAATTCACTACACCAAGCATGCCGCCGCTTATACTAAAAATCTCAACGAAGCTGCACTAGCAGAATTTAAGGGAGCATCTATTTCACTTGATGAAGCATTGAAAAATATTTCAAACTATTCTCCCAAAATGAGAAATAACGGTGGTGGACATTACAACCATGAACTCTTTTGGAAAACCATGAAAGCTCCAGATAGCTTGGGTTTGCCTGAAGGAGCATTAAAGACCGCTTTAATGAAACAATTCAACAGCTTTGAAAATTTCAAAGCAAAATTATCTGAGTCTGCCATGACAAGATTCGGCAGCGGATGGGCTTGGTTGTACCTTGATGCAAAAAAAGAACTAAAAATAGGATCTACACCAAACCAAGACAATCCATTGATGGATGTTTCACCAATCAAAGGAACGCCCCTTTTGGGATTGGATGTTTGGGAACATGCATATTATTTGAAGTACCAGAACAGAAGAGTTGAGTATGTAAACAATTGGTTTGGATTAATAAACTGGAAAGTTGTTGAAGAAAATTTTCTGAAAAATAGTTGATCAACCTCTTAAAAAAATTCAGCCTTTGCAAATACCTTCCGAAGTAATTCAGTTGGGTTCACAAAGGCTGATGTATGACATGCAATCGTATTCCAAATATATACATGCTTTTCTAACTAGAAAATTTTTTTTAACGTTTTGATAGATATTAGTGTAAAAAAAACACATTAAAAAAATCATCACCCCCAACACTTTTATATGACACAATTTGATGAGGCAAACAAAGAAAGGTATCTGAATGAATTGCTAGAAATGCTTCGAATTCCATCCATCAGTGCTAATTCCGAACACAAACAGGATATGATAAAGTGTGCGGAAATGTTAAAGAGTTCGATTTTACAAGCCGGGGCTGATAAGGCAACTTTATTTGAAACAGATGGACACCCGATTGTATATGGTGAAAAGCTAACAAATCCGGCATGGCCAACAGTATTGGTATATGGTCATTATGATGTTCAACCTGCGGATCCACTAGAACTTTGGAATAGCGGTCCTTTTGAACCAATCATAAAAGATGGAAAAATTTTCGCTCGCGGTGCCTGCGATGATAAGGGACAGTTTTATATGCATGTGAAGGCATTGGAATCAATGGTTGCAAACAATAATCTGCACACCAACATTAAATTTTGCATCGAAGGTGAGGAAGAAATTGGATCACCTAACTTGGCAAAATTTGTAAGGGCAAATAAAGAATTGCTCAAGGCAGATGTAGTATTGATCAGTGATACTGCCATGATCAGCATGGATACACCTTCAATTGACACAGGGGTTAGGGGTTTGAGTTACATTGAAGTGGAAGTAATTGGTCCTAACAGAGACTTGCACAGTGGCGTTTATGGTGGTGCTGTAGCAAATCCTGCTGCCATCCTTGCAAAAATGATTGCGTCTTGTCATGACGAGAATAACAGAATTACCATTCCCGGTTTTTATGATGATGTATTGGAGTCGAGCCAAGATGAACGCAAACTAATGGCCATGGCACCATTCGATGAAGAAGAATACAAGAAAGACCTCGGCATAGACAGCACATATGGAGAAAAAGGATATTCCACCAATGAAAGAACTGGTATAAGGCCAACAATTGAAGTAAATGGAATGTGGGGTGGCTATACAGGCGAAGGTGCCAAAACGGTGCTGCCATCGAAAGCATTTGCAAAAATTTCAGCTAGGTTGGTACCGAATCAATCGTCAGAAAAAATTACTGCAAAACTGATATCCTATTTCAAAAGCATTGCGCCTAAAGGTGTTCAAGTAAATGTGCATGAACACCATGGTGGTGAGCCCTATCTTACACCCATTGATTCAACAGGATATAAAGCCGCTGCAAAGGCCATTGAAAAAACTTTTGGGAAATCTCCAGTACCAGTTCGTGGCGGTGGAAGCATTCCAATCTGTTCGCTATTTGAAGAAGAATTAAAACTCAAAATTGTATTCTTGGGATTTGGATTGGACAGCGACAATCTCCATTCGCCAAATGAAAAATATGATATCGTCAACTTTTACAAGGGCATTGAAACGATTCCTTATTTCCATCAATACTTTGCAGAATTATCATAGTGAACTAGCAAAAAACGCAGCGTATGGAAAAAGAAAAACTAAGATTGGATAAATACCTTTGGTCGATACGCTTGTTCAAAACCAGAACTGCGGCATCGGTAGCATGTGAAAAGGGCAAAGTAAAGATGAAGGATGAAAGTGTGAAGGCTTCCAGAGGAGTCAAAGTAGGAGATGAATACGAAGTGAAGACTGTGGAAAAAAAATGGTTGATTAAGGTTGTTGAACTGCTTTATAGCAGGGTACAATATAGTGAGGCGATTAAGTTTTATGAAGACCATACTCCACCTGAAGAAGTTGAGCGCATCGCTTCACAATCGGCAAGCTTTTATTCTGGAAAAAGATTATCCAAAATTGGAAGACCGACAAAAAAAGAGAGAAGGAATTTGGATGATTTTATTGGAGATTAGAAGCAGTAAAAATGTTTTCAAACTCATGAAACAGCATACTATTTTTATTCACTGAAATCATCAGTACAAAATTATAAAGAGCGATTTAAAATAATAAATCCAACATGAACATACACATTATCAGTGTTGTACCAGAATTGTTAGATAGTCCTTTTGGTCATTCTATCATGAAGCGCGCAGCCGACAAGGGACTGATGCATGTAACTATTCATCATCTCCGTGATTGGGCAGTAAATGCACATGGCATGGTAGATGATTATCAATTTGGTGGCGGAGCTGGAATGGTGATGATGTGTGAGCCTTTAGCAAATGCAATTGAGGAGCTAAATGCAAAACATAATTTTGATGAAATCATTTACCTTACTCCAGATGGAGGTGTTTTCAACCAACACATGGCGAATGCACTTTCCATGAAAAAATCATTGCTATTCATATGCGGACACTACAAAGGTATTGATGAAAGAATCAGGGAGCATTTTATTACAAGAGAAATTTCGATTGGCGATTTCGTACTTAGCGGAGGCGAACTTGCAGCGGCCGTTGTTGTTGACGCAATAGGAAGATTGATTCCAGGAGTATTAAATGATGAAACCTCTGCCCTATTCGACTCATTCCAAGATAATTTACTTGCCCCACCAGTTTATACAAGACCAGAAGATTTTCGTGGATGGAAAGTCCCTGAAGTACTCATGAGTGGTGACCACAAAAAAATTGAGGAATGGAGATATGAACAAGCTATGAAGAGAACAGAAGATCGTAGACCTGACATGCTAAACAATGAAGAATAATCATTGAATATCTCGCAAGAATTCTCTTGCACTCAATAAATTATCATACTCCTTTTTTTCTCTTTTGATGAGTCGCTTCATCCGAAAGAATGTTAACATTTTTTTCCACGCCTCCATCCAATAAAGGGATAGCATATACATGAAGGGCGAGAGAACAGCAATAACAAAAACCGGAAATATATCAAGTGATAATGCAATGCATGAAATGGCAATCCACCAAATAAAACCCAATACCCCTAGTACTCCACAAAAAACACTTGTATAAAAATCTTCGCGCGTAACAGTGTTGTCTGCTATTTTTTTTGAAACAATATAAATAATATGCCAAAGCATAAAGCCAATTAAAAAAAGTGGAAAGGATATAAAGAGTAGCAGGTATTTTAAAAGTGAAAAGGCTTTTTCATTTTGCATTGCATCATTTGTCAATGCCGATTTTTTTAAAAGTTCTTCATAGGTATTTAAGTTATCCTTCTTTGAATTAAAATCATCTTCATTAAGACTAGAAACATATTCGCATAGCTGTCTGAATCTTGCAAAATATATTTCTCCATTGCGTTCATTACTAAGCATAAGCATACCTAGTCTTTCAACAAAAGAAGTTCTATTTCCTTGTTTAATATGAATTACATTTTTTTCAAAAAGATTCATCATTTCCTTATTCAAAGCAGCAATGGCATGATTTGGCGTAGATAGATACGATTCTTTATAACCTGAAATCTCCATTGAGTCGCCAACTCGAATATTCAAAATTGATCGAAATCCGTGAAATGAATAATTTATTGAAACAGTTTGGATAATCAGAGCTCCTTTAAATTGTTGATCAAATGCCGTTTGTAAAGCAACCCTCGATGCTCCCTTTTTGAATGGCGCAAGCTCTTTTGAAAAGCGACTGAATCCTTCTGGAAAAATCAATAACATATTCCCATCATTTAGTAATTGCTGTCCTCTGTCAAAAGTGTTTTTATTTTTCGCAAGATTATTCAGCCCGTGTTCAATACTATAAATCGGAATCATATGAAGTCGAGAAAGCACCCACCTTGCCAAGGGATGTGAAAAAATATCACCCCTAACGTAAAAATGAAGTGGCCTTCCTAAAAATACAGCCAACACCATCGCATCGAGAAATGATGCAGGGTGATTTGCAATGATGATAGTAGGTGATGAATGATCCAGTTTTTCTTTGCCTACTACCATAATCTTTCGGAAAAAGATCCTGAAAGTCACCCACATCATCCCATATCCAAGGTAGTATAGCATAAAGACAAGATAAACAAAAAACTAAATAGTGAGATTATCCACTTATCAGTGAAGCAATCCATTTGGCATATTGAATGATTTTAGTCAAAATATTTAACGAGATTTGCTGCTCCAAATGAACCGAATATAGCAGCGCATGAAATTCAAAAGCCTTTTACATTTAATGATTTTTTCTATCGGCCTGAACATACTTCATGCGCAAGATGGACTTAAATTCCAGGATCAATTTAAAATAGATATTTCAAAAGCTAGCTCCCCAATAAAAATCGATGGTTTGCTAGATGAAGAAACATGGAAAACCGCCAAAGAAACTGAAAACTTTTGGCGCAAATGGCCAAATGATATAGGGCTTCCAAGAAGACAGACCTACGTTAAGATGAGCTATGACGACAACTTTCTTTACATAGCCTTCAAGGCAATGGACACTAATTATTATGTTGCACAAACACTGAAACGCGACCAAGGATTTTTAATGAGCGATGCAGTTGCAATAGCAATTGACCCAGTAAATCAACGCACCAATGGATTTCTTTTTAGTGTTACTCCTTACAATGTGCAATCTGAAGATTTAATTTCATCAGGTTTGGCAAGTGATGAAATTACATTCAGCTGGGATAACAAATGGTTTTCAGCAACCAGCAGGCACGAAACATATTGGATTGCAGAAATAGCCATTCCATTTAAAACGCTGCGTTTCAAAGAAGGGAAAAAAAGATGGGGTATCAACTTTGTACGCAATGATGTTAAGAGCAATGAATTTTCAACTTGGACAGACATGCCTACAAATTTTCCTTTTTATGATTTTGGCTATTCCGGTTCGTTGAATTGGGACCAAGCGCCACCAGTGCCTGGTACCAATATATCTTTGATTCCATATATGACAGGATCAATGTCAGGCAACAATGAAGAAGGGACAAAGTCAGTTGGAAAATTAAATGGTGGCTTTGATGCCAAAGTAGCGTTGAGCACATCATTAAATTTAGACTTGACTGTTAACCCAGATTTTTCACAGGTTGAAGTGGATAAGCAAGTAACGAATCTCACACGATTCGACCTTTTCTTTCCTGAACGCAGAACATTTTTTCTAGAGAATGATGACCTCTTTTCAAGCTATGGCATACCTCCTATCAGGCCATTTTATTCAAGGACCATTGGTCTTGATAAAAACGGAAATAAAATCCCCATTGCAGGTGGAGCAAGAATAAGTGGTAATCTAACCAAAAAATTCAGGGTCGGTTTAATGAATATGCAAACAGTTGCCAAAGGTGATGCAGCTGCACAGAATTATACAGCATTAACATTCAATCAACAAGTCCAATCCAGATCATCAATCAAAGGATATTTTTTAAATAAACAAGGTATTGAGGATAGCAAGCATAAATTTAATGATCCACTAGATCGCTATGGCAGAAATGGAGGGCTTCAATATGATTTTGTTAGCAAATCAGGAAAGTGGAATGCCTGGACAGGTAATCATTTTTCATTTAAGGAAGGAATTAAAAGTCCTCAATATTATATCAACTCAGGTGCAGGATATTTTTCAAAAAATTGGAATGCCATTGTTGACTTTGGAAAAATAACTGACAATTATTACACTGATATGGGATTCCTGCAACGCATCAATAATTATGATGCCTTACTTGATACCACGATCAGAAAAGGATATAATCAGGTTTTCAATCAGGTAAAACATATTTTTTTCCCAAGAACCGGAAGCATAAACCAAATCAGATTGGGTGTTGAGAATTATATGATTTACAATCTAGATGGAAGTTTTAATGAAAGTCAGCACTCACTTGGATTGGATCTTTTTTTCAAAAACACATCAAACCTAATGATTGAAGCAGGCTACAACCCAAGTAACCTTTTATTTTATACATCATTCACTGATAAGGCCCCTATCCCGCCGGGAAAGTATAATCCTAAAACAATTGAAGTAACTTTTAATACAGATATCAGAAAAAAATTCTCCTATATTTTCTCGGTTGCAGGCGGTGGATTTTTCAATGGGAGTTTATTCAATTATCAGGTTACAGCAAATTACAGGGTTCAACCCTGGGGAAATTTTGGGTTCAATATTCAACAGGCAAACATTAAATTGCCAGAACAATATGGAACCAGCAATTTGTTTCTTATTGCGCCCAGGATTGAAATTAATTTCAGTAATAATTTATTCTGGACAACCTTTCTACAATACAATAATCAAAGAAACAACTTCAATATAAACAGCCGCATTCAATGGCGTTACAAACCCATGAGCGACTTGTTTCTTGTATACAGCGACAATTACTTCACAGACCCATTCATGAAAAATAAGAATCGGGCAATTGTGTTTAAGATGAATTATTGGTTGAATCTTTAATTAGGAGTAAGACGTCAGACGACAGAAATCAGACGTCAGACGTCAGAAGACAGTCTAGTGTAAAGAAAACCTGACTCCTGACGTCTGATTTCTGACTCCTGATTTCTGTCGTCTGTCCCCTGACATCTGACGTCTTTTTCCTTATCTTTAAATCTCACAAAAAAAACATACCATGAGTACAAACCGGCGCTCATTCATACGAAATATTGCCATTGGCGCAAGTGCTTCAGTTGCTACTGCAATACCAGAACAAGGCTATTCATCATTGATAGAAAAAACACCTGCAGCTTTCAATATGTGCGGATTCGCTGCACCAAAAATTCCTCTAGTAAGAATCGGAATTGTCGGCTTGGGGCAACGCGGACCAGGTGCTGTGGAAAGAATGTCGTTTATTGAAGGCGTTGAAATAAAAGCACTTTGTGATAAGTATCCTGATAGGGTTAGCAAGGCACAGGAAATATTGTTGAAGGCAGGCCTTCCCAAAGCAACAGAATATTCAGGAGAAGAAGGATGGAAAGCACTTTGTGAGAGCAATGATATTGACCTAGTATATGTAACCACACCTTGGCATTTGCATACCCCCATTTCAGTTTACGCCATGAAAAATGGTAAGCACGCTGCATCAGAAGTGCCAGCTGCCAAAACAGTTGATGAATGTTGGGAGCTAGTGGAGACTTCAGAGAAAACAAAAAAGCATATGATGATGCTGGAGAATTGTTGCTATGATTTCTTTGAGTTGCTAACACTTAACATGGCACGCAATGGCATGTTTGGAGAAATTGTACATGCAGAAGGTGCCTATATACATGACTTGACCAAAGATTATTTGTTTGATAAGAATGGCTATGCAGACATGTGGAGATTGAAAGAAAATATCACTAGAAATGGAAGTCTTTATCCAACACATGGACTTGGACCGATTGCACAATGCATGAAAATAAACAGGGGTGATAAATTCAATCACCTTGTAAGTATGAGCAGTAATGACTTCACCATGGGGGCGATGGCAAATGAACTTGCAGCAAAGGATGATTTTTTTCTACCTTATGCCAATAAGAATTACCGTGGCAACATGAATACGACAACAATCAGAACAGACCTTGGTAAGACGCTAATGGTACAACATGATGTTTCAACCATCAGACCTTATTCAAGGATTCATTTAGTTAGTGGCACGAAGGGAACAGCATCAAAATGGCCTGGCCCAGAACGCATTGCGATGGGACATTCTTGGGTTAAACCTGAAGAACTGAAAGCCCTTTATGACAAGCACACACTTCCAATCGTAAAACACATAGGTGATATTGCTAAGAATGTTGGAGGTCATGGTGGAATGGACTTCATCATGGATTGGCGATTGATTGATTGCCTTCGCAATGGACTGCCATTAGATCAAGATGTTTATGATGCAGCTGCATGGAGTGCTGTTGGACCATTAAGTGAAGCTTCAGTAAAAAATAGGTCTAAGTCAATGGACGTTCCAGACTTTACAAGAGGTGCTTGGAAGACCAATGTACCACATGATTTAACACTTGCTGGTGGTGGAAATACAACAGTAAGAGAACTAAAAAAATAAATAACACAATTCATCCTACAACAAGAATAAAAAAAGGAGACCAATGATTTGGTCTCCTTTTTTTATCGTCACCTAAAAATATATAACAGTCAATTTTTCAGATTGTAAAAATTACTTAACAACTACAGTTGGCAATCCTTTTGCACTGATTAATTTATTGAATGATGATACACCTTCGTTAAGGATAACTTTAATTTTCTCAAGCTCAATATTTGCTTGTGCTGAAAGTTCATTGAACACTTCGATTGATTGTTTAGCAGGTGCCATGTTTCCACTATTTGCCATGTCAAATACACCACCAATTTTATCATCCAAGCGTATTGGGAAATTCAACACATCTTGTTCGCTTTTTGCTTTTGTTTGATGAAGCTTATCTTCTATGGCAGACAATGATTTACTGAGACTATCCGCCAATTGCTTAACATCTGCAGGACAACTACTTCCTTGCTTTTGAACAAAATCATTCATTTGTGATTTTGCTGATCGAATATCTTTGATACCCTTGATAATTTCATTGAACTTTCCATGCACTTTTAATAAGAAGTTCAACTGAGCCTCATAATCTTCCTGTGAGCATTTGTAGTTTGGATCAGCCAATACAGCAAATGGAACTTCTACAGAATCCTTGTCTACTCTCACAACTGCCGTATAGTTTCCAGGAATGGCAGTTACTCCAGCTGGAGTTCCGTTCCACAGGATAAGCTCATCAATTTTATCAGCCTCAGGATATTGTAGATCCCAAACAAATTGATTGTTACCAGCGGCGAGTTTCAGCACTTTAGATTTGTCTTCAGTATTTTTAACCGCAATCTGTTTTTTATTTTTATCAAAGATGGTAATGCTTGCTTTACTTGTATCACTCACCTTTCCAGCGTAGAAGTTGATCACAACACCTTTTGCAGGATTCACTGCTGAATTTGCAGGAGCACTTGCAGCCATTCCCCATCTGCTTACCACTGCTGGCATTCTATAGGCAGGGTTTACATCAAACACGTGTAATGATTTTGATTTAACAGATGGATTTAATTGTTGAACAAGAGAAAGATCATCAATAATCCAAAAAGCCCTTCCTTGTGTTGCAATAACTAAATCATTGTTCTTAATGGTAAGATCAGTTATTGATACAATTGGTAAATTCATTTGGAAAGAATTCCAATTTTCTCCATCGTCATAACTTATATACATACCATACTCAGTTCCGGCGTACAATAAACCTTGTCTTTTTTTATCAGCCCTCATTGTTCTCGTGAAATGCATTGGATTGATACCATTTGTAATGCGCTTCCATGTTTGTCCATAGTCTTCGGTCTTGTATATATATGGTGTGAAATCATCAACCTTATAACGGGTTCCTACAAAGTAAGCAGCACCCGGTTTGAATGGATCCACTTCTATAGCGTTCCACATCATCAACTTTGGACAATCTGCAGGTGTTACATTTTTCCAATTTTTTCCACCATCCCTGCTAACATTAATTAGTCCATCATCACTTCCAGTCCACAATAAATTCTTTTCAAGTTGACTTTCAGTTGCAGTGAAAATGGTGCAGTAATATTCTACTGATGTATTGTCCTTTGTTATTGGGCCACCGCTTGATAATTGCTTCGACTTATCATTAGTTGTTAGATCTGGAGAAATTTGCTCCCAGCTAGCGCCTTCGTTTTCTGTAACAAACAGTGCGTTACCTGCAGTGTATAATCTCTTTGGATTGTGTGGCGAAAAGAAAATAGGGAAGTTCCATTGAAAACGAAACTTCTGCACATCAGCACCAGCTCCCATTGGATTATCGGGCCATACATTGATTGCCCTGTTTTCACCGGTGCGGTGATCAAGTCTTGAAAGATATCCTCCATAGTTTCCACCATAAACAATATCAGGATTCGTTGGATCTGCAACTACATAACCACTCTCAGAACCAGCAGTTACTTCCCAATCTTGTTCAGTAATGTATGAACCATATGTTGAAGACTTTATTCTGAATGTTGAATTATCTTGTTGTGCTCCCAATACACGGTAAGGAAATGAATTGTCAGTTGATACCCTGTAAATCTGTGATGTAGGTTGATTCATGTAACTGCTCCAACTATTAGCTTCATCAAAACTAACTTGTCCACCACCATCATCAGCAACAATCATTCTCTTTCCATCTTCTGGATCGATCCAAAGGTCATGGTGATCACCATGAGGAGTTCTTAAAGCCTGGAACGTTTTTCCACCATCACGGCTTTTCATGAAGTTTACATTCGGGCAATAAACAATATTTTCATTCTTGGGATCAACAAAAACTTTTGAATAATACCATGCACGTTGACGAATATTATTATCACTCGTTTGGAGGTTCCATGTTTGTCCTCCATCTGTACTCATGTATAATCCACCCTTTTCATTTTCAATGATTGCATATATTTTTTCAGTGTTGGATGGAGCAACTGCCACACCAACGATGCCCCAAGTTCCTTTAGGAAGTCCTTTTGAAGCAGCAATATTTGTCCAGGTCTCACCGCCATCAATACTTTTCCATAAGCCACTTCCTTCACCACCACTTTCTAGACTATAGGGTGTTCGAATTACGCGCCATGTTCCAGCGTATAAGATAGATGGATTGCCAGGTTCCATCACCAAATCACTGCAACCGGTTTGTTCATTCACATACAATACTTTCTTCCAGTTTTTTCCACCATCGATTGATTTGAAAATACCTCTTTCAGTATTTGGACCAAAGAGATGTCCCATCACACCCACCCAAAGAACATCTGGATTGGTTGGATGAATAATGATGTTTGTAATATGGCGGCCATCTTTTAGTCCAATATTATTCCAGCTTTTACCACCATCTACACTCTTCCACATGCCGCCCAATCCATCGGATACATTTCCACGCATGGTGTTTTCGCCTTCGCCTACATAAATTATATTTTCATTTGATGGAGCAACTTCAATTGATCCTATTGTAGATCCGAAATATTTATCAGAAATATTCTTCCAGCTGTTTCCTGCATCGGTGGTTTTCCATACACCTCCACCAGTTGATCCGAAGAAGAATGTATTTTTATTCTTGTAGGATCCAGTTACTGAACCACTTCTTCCACCGCGAAAGGGACCCAATAAACGATAGTTAACATTTTTAAGCAACGCTTGATCGACTGCAATAGCAGGCGATTTCTGTTCTACAGCTTTCTTTTTCTGCGAATGTGAAAAAATTGCCATAAAAAGACATAAAGAAAGAACAACGATTTTTTTCATATACAGTTGATTTATGGCTTCAAATGTATTGATAAAAGTTGACTTAGCTATAGTACAAAGTGGTTTTTGGGGAAGACCGAATTGAGGATAAAACCTACCTAATTCTGTTACAGTAAATTGAAATCCACCAACCCGTCAGTCAAGGTGTTTCATCCCGATATCGAGCGGAGCGAGATCATCGGGAAGGGGAATCTTTTTGACTCGTCCTAAAAGAGTGACTCGTCCTAAAAAAAGTTTACAGGTTAAGTAATTAATCCTAGTACTGGTTTACAAGACTCCCCTCCTAGACAGGAGGGGAGTCTTTTCTGGTCCTAATTTTTCATACAAAAAAATTAATCCTGAAACAAGTTTACCGGATTCCCCTCCTGGACAGGTGTTTCATCCCGATATTGAGCGAAGCGAGATCATCGGGAAGGGGTGTCCCCGAAGAGGAGAGCGAAGCGATCCGATATCGGTGACGGGGTGGTGGAAGAATGGTTTTGTAAAAAATGGACTACTCAGCTATTCTTTCTAAAATCGAATCCCAAAGAGCGATTCTTACTTTTAGTGCCTGAGAAACTGCTTGCGTAGCTTCTTTCCATTTTTGTTCATCATCTCCACAGAGTTCCATGGTCATTTGATGGGCTAAGTCTGCATGATGACCGCCATCCACTTCAATATGTCTTTCAATATAGTATTGGAAGATGTCTACTTTATCAGGAAACTGTTTTTTGAGTTCTTTGATCAAGCTGATGAACATATCTGGGATGAGGTCTTCACGACCGAAAGTGAAAACAGCAGCCATAAGATGTGGCTTATTGGTTGCAATGGTTTGAAAGGTATATGACATGAATTGTCTCGCTCCTTCAGGTATAGTATTCGATTGCAGGCACTCATCGATTGACTTACCTTGAATTAATTCTTGGGTCAACAAACTAATTGGTTTTGTATCTGCACCTGCTTGTTGCATGGCTTTTAAATACAATTCAAAATGGCTCATTCTATTACCATGCTGATCCACATCGCTCTCTTCACCCGTAACGATTTCATTGATCAGGTAGCGTGTGCCTGCATTTCCAACAGGCATCCATGGCAGGCTAACGCATGTTAAATTTATTTGCAATGCCTTTAGTAACGACATGAAATCCCATACAGCATAGATATGGCTTTCCATGAATAATTTGAGTTGATCCAGGTTTTTGATACCGGCATATACTGGGTGATTAACCAATTGACTTCTTAAAGGAGCTATTTCCAATTCGAGTTCAGATAAGTATTTGTTTTGCATGTTTAAGTTTGAGGCGCAAAACTATGTGAGAGAATTGATCTCAACCCTTTTTGTTTAAGCAAGAAAGATGAATATGACAATTATTTGACGAATGCAAAATATCCCCGTCCTCTGCGAGAGACGGGGATGGGAAAATAAATTACGATAGACGGAGATGGGAATGACTGTGTTGGGAATGACGGTGAAAGGGAATTTAATTTCTTACTGGCTTACCCGCCTTTAGCACACTTTGAATACGCTCCAGGGTTTTTCGCTCACCGCATAAACTTAAAAAAGCTTCGCGCTCAAGATCGAGCAAATATTGTTCAGTTACCAAAGTCGGTTCACTGAGGTCTCCCCCACACATTACGTGTGCAAGTTTCCTGGCAACCACCGCATCATGCTGAGTTGCATATCCTGCCTGCTCCATGCCATGCACACCAGCCAATAGTGCACCTAGTCCTGTTCTACCCAAAACCTTTATATCCTTGCGCTGAAGCGGCATGGTATAACCACTGCTGTATAATTCTATAACTGATTTTTTTGCTTCACCAATGCGCCTGCCTTGGTTCATCACAATTTCATCTTGTCCCTTGCGCATGATTCCCAACTGAAAAGCTTCAGCTGCTGAAGTGGCAACCTTCGCCGTTGCGATGGTGATGAAACGATTTTTTAAGGTGATGGTTTCGGGCTCGTCTTCATGCATTTCATCTGCTGCACGCAACACAAACTCTTTGGTTCCACCACCACCTGGTATCAATCCAACCCCCAACTCAACCAATCCAATATAAGTTTCCGCTGCAGCACATATTTTATCAGCATGCAAACTCATTTCACAGGCACCACCAAGGGATAGCGCATGCGGTGCCACCACGACTGGCACAGATGAATACCTTACACGCATCATCGTATTTTGAAACATCCGAATGGCCATGTCCAACTCATCATACTCCTGCTCAATTGCTAGCATAAAAATCATTCCAACATTGGCACCTGCAGAAAAATTATTTCCTTCATTGGCAATAACCAACCCTTTATATTTTTCTTCTGCAAGCGAAATACTTTTTTGAATGCCTTCCAACACCTCACCTCCAATGCTACCCATCTTCGTATACCATTCCAATCCCAACACATCATCACCGAGGTGATATGTTCTGCAAGCACTATTCTTCCAAGCAGTTTGTCCTTCAAAATTTTTCATCACAATGAACGCTTCTTCTTGTCCAGCTGCTGTAGTGGATTCCAGTGCTTTGGTGATTGGAGAATAAGCATATTTTTTCCCTTCTTTCACAGTGAAAAAAGTTTTATACCCCAACTGCAGCATTTCTTCAACCCAAGGCGCCACTGCATGACCGGCCTTCTTCATTTCTGCAATTGTTTTTTCTACCCCCAACAGATCCCATGATTCAAATGCACCAATCTCCCAACCAAAGCCGGCCATCATGGCGTCATCAATGCTATAAATGGAATTTGATATTTCAGGAACACGGTGTGAAATGTAAGAGAACAGATTGTAATGAAACAAGCGATAAAATTCACCTGCCTTATCTGGAGAAGCACAAAGCATTTTGATGCGGGTTCCAAGATCATCAATTGGCTTGACTGCATCAATGGAAGCAAATTTTGGTTTCTTTCTCGGACCATATTCCATCGTCTTGGGATCCAATGTGAGGATCTCTTTTTCTCCCTTGTCGTTTTTGGTCTTCTTGAAAAATCCTTGTCCCGTTTTATCTCCCAACCACTTATTCTCTACAATTTTTTCCAACCAAGAAGGAATGGCAAATTGCTGTCTGGCTTCATCATCAGGACAATTTTCAAACACTCCTTTTGCAACACGCACAAGCGTATCAATGCCCACCACATCTGCTGTGCGGAAGGTGGCAGATTTCGGACGACCAATAATAGGACCAGTCAATGCATCCAATTCATCAATACCAAATCCCATTTTTTCCATGGTACCAAAAAGTGACATGATACCAAATATGCCTATGCGGTTTGCAATAAATGCAGGGGTGTCTTTACACAATACGGTTGTCTTGCCCAAGTATAGATCACCATATTGCATAAGAAAATCAATAACCCATTTTTCTGTATGTGCTGTTGGAATAATTTCTAACAATCTTAGGTATCGTGGAGGATTGAAAAAGTGTGCGCCACAAAAATGCTTTTTAAAATCATCCGTCCGTCCTTCTGCCATCATGTTGATGGGAATACCAGAGGTGTTAGATGTAATGAGGGTGCCGGGTTTTCTATATTTTTCTACCTTTTCAAAAAGTTGCTGTTTGATATCTAGTCGTTCTACTACTACTTCCACAATCCAATCGCAATCAGCAATCTTGGAAAGATCATCATCAAAATTTCCGATGGTAATTTTTTTCACCACATCTTTTGTATAGACGGGAGAAGGGTTTGATTTAATGGCTGACTGAAGTGCATCATTCACCAACTTATTACGTTTCAACTTATTTGTCTCTGCTGTGGCATCAGGAGAAACGATGTCAAGCAACAGTACAGGCAATCCAATTCCTGCAAAATGACAAGCAATTCGGGAGCCCATTACACCGGAGCCAAGGACAGCAATTTTTTTTATTGTTGGTTTCATATATAAGATGTTATAAATCAGAAGTCAGAATTCAGGAATCAGGAATCAGAATTCAGGGTTAAAAGTAGTTGTTTAATAGGTCAATAAATCTCGATATAAAATTAGCACATTCAATTTAATCAACTTAAGTAAGTCTTCTGAATCCTGACGTCTGACTTCTGTCGTCTGTCATCTGACGTCTGTTAAGAAACCTTACTTCCTGCAGGAATTGCATTTTCAGGCTGAACAAAATGCAGCTTTCCTTCTTTGTCTTCTGCCATCAGGATCATGCCATTGCTTTCAACGCCACGCAGCATGCGGGGTGCGAGGTTTGCAACTACCACCACTTGTTTTCCAACAATTTCTTCCGGTTGAAAATACATGGCGATGCCAGATAGTATGGTTCTTTTTTCAAATCCAAGGTCAATCTCTAATTGCAATAACTTATCCGCCTTGGGGACTTTCTGTGCTGATAGAATAATTCCTGTTTTCAAATCTATTTTACCAAAATCATCAAAAACGATTTCAGGTTTCAATTGATTCTCTGCTGGTTTTGATTCTTCAGCTTTTTCATTTTCCTGCATAGCACCTGATTTAAGTTTTTCTATTTGAAATGCGATTTCTTCATCTTCGATTTTTCTGAACAGCAATTGTGGTTCGCGTAAATTATAACCAACACTGAGCAGTTTCATGCTACCCGCATTTTCCCAATCCAACAATTTCTCAACCACCTTCATCATATAACATAACTTTTTTGAAGTTGCAGGCAAAAATGGATTGATGAGAATGGCGAGGTTGGCAGTCAGTTGCAAACAATGGTGCATGCAATTATCAATCAATTGTTGGTTAGCAGGATTTTCAGCAATTGTTTTTGCAAGGATCCATGGTTCTTTTTCCTGCATGTATTTATTTCCCTTTCGTGCAAGGTCAATTACATCAAATAGTGATTCTCTGAATTTGTAATTTTCTAAAGAATGTTCAACCTTGTTTTTTATGTCAAGTATATCTTGTGCAAGTTGACTGTCTTTCTCATCGGCAAGAGCGGCATGAAATGTAGGAACTTTGCCATTGCATAATTTATGCATCAACACAAATGTGCGGTTCACATAATTTCCGAAGATAGAAACCAATTCACTGTTCACTGCATCTTGAAAACCTTTCCAGGTGAATTCACTGTCTTTACTCTCCGGCGCTATTTGCGTGAGATAATATCGCAACATGTCAACACATTGCTCACCCCCATTTTCCTTTTTTACAAAGTCGTTGATATAATCACGCATTTCAAGTTTCCAGTTTCTGCTGGTGCTCATTTTATCTCCTTCCAAGTTCAAGAACTCATTGGCCGGAACATTGGTGGGGAGTATGTTTCCATGCAACTTCAACATCACCGGAAAAATAATGCAATGAAATACGATATTGTCTTTCCCAATGAAATGAACCAATTGTGTATCCTCTTCATACCAATAGGGCTTCCAATCTTTTTTGCTATTAATGGCCCATTGCTTGGTTGCAGAAATATATCCAATCGGTGCATCGAACCAAACATAAAGTACTTTTCCTTTAGCATCTTCGAGAGGTACTTGAATGCCCCAGTTAAGGTCGCGGGTAACAGCTCTTGATTGCAATCCGCCATCAATCCAGCTTTTACATTGACCAAGAACAGAAGCACGCCAATCATCTTTGTGTTGATCCAGGATCCATTCACGTAAAAAAGATTCATGCTTTGCCAATGGTAAATACCAGTGTGTCGTTTTCTTTTTAACCGGTTTATTACCACTGATGGTGCTCACAGGATTAATTAATTCATCTGGGCTTAAAGCCGTTCCGCATGTTTCACATTGATCTCCAAAAGCCCGATCGCTTTTGCAATGCGGACAGGTTCCTTTAATGTATCTATCAGCTAAAAAAGTATCAGAGGCTGCATCATAATATTGTTCTGTTTCTTTTGTTTCCAATTCACCACGTTCGTGCAGGTAGGTAAAAAATTCCCTTGACGTTTCATGGTGAAGGGGGTCTGAAGTGCGGTGGTAAATATCAAAGCTGATTTGAAGATCCGCAAAATCCGACTCCATTGCAGCATGGTATTTGTCGATGATGGCCTGCGGAGTAGTACCTTCTTTCATCGCTTGTATTGGAATAGCAGTTCCATGTTCATCGCTGCCACAAACAAACACCACATCTCTTTTTTGTGCACGCAAGTACCTAACATAAATATCTGCGGGAATATAGGCTCCTGCCAAGTGACCAATATGTTTTAATCCATTGGCGTATGGCAAGGCGCTGGTAACAAGGTATCTTTTCGGCTGCTGCTTCATTTCAATTATTTCGTACCAGGCAAAAATAACCAAATGTATTGAATGAGCTTAGCTAGTTTTTGGCACTAAAGTTTTCAAAATATGGAATATATATTGAAGTGTAGTTTACATTTACAATATGAAAAAACCTCCTTTTTTAAAGCCCGGTGATACCATTGGAATATGTTGTCCTGCCGGATACATGTCGGCCGAGAAGGCAGACCAATGCATTCGCACCCTGAAAAGTTGGGGTTTTAGGGTGAAAAAAGGAAAAACGATTGGGGG
>CAMBGO010000015.1 GCA_945866165.1 Chitinophaga pinensis
CTATTACAAGCTTCTGAACGCATTGGCATACAGCTAACAGAATCGCTTGCCATGTTTCCTGCTTCATCAGTTTGTGGCTGGTATTTCGCAAATCCAGATTCGAAATATTTTGGAGTTGGTAAAATAGAAAAAGACCAATTGATTGACTATGCCAATAGAAAAGGAATGCCTTTAGAAGAAGCAACTAAGTGGCTAAGACCTATACTTGATTGAGTGCATAAATAATTTGAAAGAAATCAAAAGCAATCTTTCAAAAATGTTCTAGATTTAATTTTATACTTAATTTTTCTTTTCAAACTATAATTTCAAATGCGCATCATCTCCTACAACGTTAATGGAATTAGGGCAGCAGTAAAGAAAGGCTTTATCGATTGGCTAAAATCAGACCCGGCAGATGTTATTTGTCTTCAAGAAACAAAAGCTACAGAGCATGATTTAAACCTTGAAGAAATACGAAAATTAGGTTACTACGATTATTGGTTCAGTGCAGAAAAAAAAGGATATTCTGGTGTCGCAGTATTTACAAAAATCAAACCTGATAATGTTATCAAAGGAAATGGCCATGCTGCCAGTGATTCTGAAGGGAGGGTGATTCAACTCCAGTTTGGAGAGTTACTGCTGATTAATGCTTACTTCCCTTCTGGTACTTCAGGAGATGAAAGACAAGAATTTAAAATGAAGTGGCTTGCAGAACTAATGACTTATTTAAAAAGCACAAGAAAAAAGCATAAGAAAATAATTCTCTGTGGAGACTATAATATTGCCCACAATGAAATAGACATACATGACCCCAAAGGCAATAAAAATTCTACCGGCTTCTTACCCGAAGAAAGAAAATGGATGGATGAATTTTTTGCAGCCGGTTGGATTGATACTTTCAGAACCATACATCCAGAACCTCATCGTTATTCCTGGTGGAGTCAGCGTTTCCCTAGTGTCAGACTCAACAATAAGGGATGGAGAATAGATTATATTAATGTTACTGATGAACTACAAACTGAAATTCAAGAAGCAGATATTTATCCTGATGTCAAACACAGCGATCATTGTCCGGTCTACCTCAAACTTTCAAACTAAAAAATGATTCTTTATAATATAACTTATCTAGTACCAAAGGAACTCATTGAAAACTGGTTAAAGTGGATGAAGGAAGAACATATACCTGGGATCATGAAATCTGCATTATTTGAAAAAAATACCCTTTGGCAAATAATGAACCTAGATGAACAGGATGGACTGACATACGCCCTTCAACTTTATGCAGCCTCTTCAGTTGAATACGATGAATATGAAATACAATTCGCTCCAGCTTTGCGTTTGAAGGCTGCTGAACAATGGGGCGAGCAAGTGCTGGCCTTTAGAACATTAATGCACATTGTGCAATAACTGTGGAAAATTATTAAAGGCTATAACTTAGGCTATTTCTAAATTTTAAATTCTAAAAACCCTTTTGAAGGCTATATAAAAAGCATTAAAAACCCTGAAAGCCAATGCAGTATTGTGTTTCACGGGTTTTAAATTTAATTAATTTTTTTTAGGCATATAAATCATTTAATAAAAAGCAATACAGGCCTGATTTTTAAAGAAAATAAAAAAACAAAAAAAAGTTTTTCAATAACAAAAAGCATTTAAATTTGTAAGTACAAACCAATTAAATTTTACATTATGAACAAGGCTGAATTAATCGCTAAACTTGCTGATGACGCAGGAATCACAAAAACACAAGCTAACGCTACTCTAGATTCATTCGTAGGTGCCGTAACAAAAACACTTAAAGGTGGTGGCAAGGTTACACTTGTTGGATTTGGTACTTTTTCAGTAACAAAAAGGGCTGCACGCAATGGTCGTAACCCACAAACTGGTGCTGTAATTAAAATCAAAGCAAAGAAAGTTGCGAAATTCAAAGCAGGTAAAGAATTGTCTTCTAAAATCTGATCGCTCAAAAAACATTAAAAAAGCAAGACGCACTTGTGTCTTGCTTTTTTTTTCTAAAAATTAAAAAAATAAAACAATGGGAAGAGGTGATAAAAAAACCAAGAAAGGAAAGATTTTCAAAGGTTCTTTCGGAAAATCAAGAAAAGCAAAAACAACAAAGAAGGTTGTAGCTAAGAAAGCTTAAGATATTAGCAATCTTTACAATTCAAGAGCTCGGATAAAAAGCAGATTCTTGAATATCAAATTCAAATTTCTTGGCTTCGCCACTAACAAACAAGTCAAGTCGTTTTCTGTCGTCTGAATGCTGATTACAATTTATATTAGGGAGCCAACCTTTCAATTTTCCAAGAGTCGGCTGCATCAATAATGTAAAATATTCTGTCGTGTAATCTATTGCTCCTGCCTTGCCAGAATTCTACTTCGGTAGGTACTACCCGATAACCTCCCCAATGAGGAGGTCTTGGGATTGTTAGTCCCTGGTATTGCAATTCCAATTCAGCTGTCCTTGCTTCAAGAATTTCTCTTGCTTCTATTACCTGACTTTGAGGTGAAGCCCATGCACCAAGTTGACTGCCAACAGGTCTGCTATGGAAATAAGCATCACTTTCTGCGGCTGAAATACGTTGACAAACTCCTTGTATTCTTACTTGCCTTTCTAATTCCTTCCAAAAGAATAACAATGCAACAGATGAATTGTAGTTAATTTGTTTTCCTTTATTGCTTTCGTAGTTACTAAAAAAAACAAAGCCGCTTTCATCAAACCCTTTCAATAAAACAATCCGCCCCGAAGGAGTTCCATCAGTTCTTATAGTAGACAAAGTCATAGCATTGACTTCATCAATTTCTGCAGAAACAGCCTCATCCCACCAAATAGAAAATTGCTTTATAGGATCTGAAGCAACATCGCTTTCCGAGAGCGACTTCAGCTGATAATCTCGACGGATCGATGCGATACTCATTTGCTAAAACGCTTTAATTATTAGATAACTTATTTAATAAGCCTGAGATCATAATTCAAATGACGGCTGATAAAAAACACTTTGAAGAATTTTTTATTTGACCAACGTACCAACTTTTTCACCCAACACCAATTTCTTAAGGTTCCCAGGCTCGTTCATATCAAAAACGATAATAGGTAGATTGTTCTCCATGCAAAGGGTAAATGCAGTCATATCCATGATTTTCAAATTCATGTCAATGCATTCCTTAAAGGATATTTCTTCAAACTTAATAGCAGTAGGGTCTTTCTCAGGATCAGCGGTATAGATACCATTCACTCTTGTTCCTTTCAAAATCACATCAGCGCTAATTTCAATTGCGCGCAATGATCCTGCAGTATCAGTAGTAAAGTATGGATTACCCGTTCCGGCACCAAATATAACCACCCTATTTTTTTCAAGATGCCTCATTGCTCTTCTTCTTACATAAGGCTCTGCTACCTGTTCCATCTTAATTGCACTTAACAAACGTGTGTACATGCCTTGCTTTTCAAGCATTGCCTGAATGGCCATTGCATTGATCACTGTAGCCAACATTCCCATATAATCACCATGGGCTCTCTCAATACCAGTTTCAGACTCATTCATACCACGGTAAATATTACCGCCCCCGATTACAATTGCTACTTCCACGCCAAGGTCTACAATACTTTTTATTTCCAAAGCATATCGACTTACCATAGCGGGATCAATGCCAAAACTGTTTTCACCCATGAGGGATTCGCCGGAAAGTTTTAGAAGAACACGTTTGTATACTGGTTGCATAATGCGAATATACGATGGATCAATAAATATATAGAGCCTTCCCTGAAGGGTATAAAAAAAGGGCCTTGATAGGCCCTTTTAATAAATTTTGTTCAGTCCCCTAGCCCAAAGCAACACGCTTGAAAGTAAGAACCTTCAAATCACTGTCTTTCGACTTGATATAATCAGCTACAGACATGCCACCATCCTTAACAAAAGCCTGGGCCATAAGCGTACTTTCTTTGAAAAAAGCATTTAGCTTGCCTTCAGCAATTTTGTTTATCATATCGTCTGGCTTGCCCACCATTTTGGGATCATTCTTTATAAGGTCTACAATAATTGCCCTTTCTCTTTCTACCGCTTCGGGTGAAATAGAAGAGGCATCAACAGCAACAGGATTCATTGCAGCAATTTGCATTGCAATATCTTTTCCAACCTCTGCATGGTCTTTATTCAATCCCACTAAAACACCCATTCTGTTTGCACCATGTATGTATGAAGAAACGAATTCAGCATCAATTCTTTCAAATTTAGAAATGCCAATTTTCTCACCAATACTTGCTAACTTATCATTAATCAAATCAGCAATTTTTGCTCCATTGATTTGAATTTCATTCAACTCCTCAGCAGACTTTACATTGTTTGCAATAGCTGCATCAATGATACTTTGGGCGAATGCGATGAATTCCTCGTTTTTACTTACAAAGTCAGTTTCAGAACTCAAACACAAAGTAATTCCAGTTTTAGAATCTGAAGTAGTTTTGGCTAGTACCACACCTTCCTTTGCGTCACGATCGCCTCTTAAAGCGGCAACTTTTTGTCCTTTTTTCCTAAGCCAATCAATGGCAGCTTCAAAATCACCATTGTTTTCAGTCAAAGCTTTTCTGCAATCCATCATCCCAGCACCTGTCATTTGACGAAGTTTGTTTATATCTGCGGCTGTAATTGTTACGGTTGACATATTTATATCTCCGGCCCTGAGACCAATCATGATCCAAGACACTATGTTAGTTAGTTAATTTAATATTTTACTACTTCTTTTGAATAGGCTTTCTTCCGCTCGCACCTGCTGATGGTACACGGCGTTTTGGTGGAGCAGCTTTGGCTTTTTTAGAAGCATCTGATTCACCACCTTCCTCATCAATATTTAGCTTAAGCTCACTATCTGAAACTTCTTCAACCTCATCACCTTCTTCAGACTTTTCAGCTTGACGCTCAGACAATCCTTCCGCGATAGCTGCAGTGATATAATTGGTTATGATTGCAATTGATTTTGTAGCATCATCATTTGAAGGAACTGGGAACTCAACCTTGTTCGGATCACAGTTTGTATCAACCATTCCGAAAGTAGTAATACCCAATCGCTTGGCTTCAGCAAGTGCAATATGCTCATGTCCGATATCAATAATGAACAAAGCTGCAGGAACCCTGCCTAGTTGTGCAATACCGCCAAGAACTTTTTCCATCTTGTCCTTATCTCTTGATAATTGAAGACG
Source organism: Chitinophaga pinensis (assembly GCA_945866165.1). Lineage (GTDB taxonomy): Bacteria > Bacteroidota > Bacteroidia > Chitinophagales > Chitinophagaceae > Pollutibacter. The sequence goes on from CAMBGO010000015.1 coordinate 5,174, forward strand.
CTCCTTCTTGGTGATGTTGTCAAAGCTTCCATCACTTAACATTTTTTCAATGCTCTGCATTTTTTTAACAGACTTTCTTACTGTATTGAAATTGGTAAGCATCCCACCTAACCAACGTTCAGTAACGTATGGCATGTTTACTCGTTGAGCACATTCAGTAACAATCTCTTTGGCTTGTTTCTTGGTACCAACGAACATGATTTTCTTACCGCTCTTTGCTATGGCTTTCAATGCAGCAGCTGTTTCGTGCAAACAATCAAGTGTCTTATTCAGATCAATGATATGGATGCCTTTTTTCTCTGCGTAGATGTAAGGCAACATCTTTGGATTCCACTTTTTACGAAGGTGACCAAAGTGAACACCGGCTTCCAAAAGTTGCTGATGCAGTGTGGCGTTATTTTCCATTGTACAATATGTGTTTTAAATTCTTTATAAATATTGATACCCAAGCAATCAATAAAATCAATTGCTGACGTATATTTTTTAACGTTTGCTGAACTGGAAGCTTCTTCTTGCCTTCTTTTTACCGAACTTCTTCCTTTCAACACCCCTTGGATCTCTTCTCAACAATCCGGCAGCCTTTAGAACTGGCCTGAATTCAGGATTCAATGTAATCAGCGCACGTGATATACCAAGTTTACATGCTTCAGCCTGGCCTTTTTTACCTCCGCCAGCTGCGTTTACTTTGATAGCGTACTTGCCTGCACCTTCAACCGTTTTGATTGGTAGTTCAACCTGGTTTTGAAGATATATCTGAGGGAAATATGCCTTGTAGTCTAGATCGTTTACTGTGATGGTGCCATCGCCTTTGGTAAGAAATACCCTGGTAACAGCTTCCTTTCTTCGACCAAGACCAATTTTTTGTTTTTCCATTATGCTTGTTTTGTGATCGTTTTAAAATTAGTATTTGAAAGGCAAAGGTTGTTGTGCAGTATGCGGATGTATTTCACCAGCATATACAAAAAGCTTTTTAATCATTTGGCGCCCCAAACGATTCTTCGGAAGCATTCCCTTTACAGCCCTTTCTACAATAACCTCTGGACGACGCTTCTGTAGGTCTTTTGCAATTTCAATTTTCTGACCACCAGGATACCCAGTAACGTGCTGGTACTCCTTGTAATCAATCTTGTTTCCTGTAAAAACAACCTTTTCGCTGTTAATTACAATAACATAATCTCCGCAATCAACATGGGGCGAATAATACGCTTTGTTCTTTCCGCGTAATACTGAAGCAATTTTGCTGCAGATTCGTCCCACAGTTTGATTGGTCCCGTCCACAACGTACCAATTACGCTGCACGGAAGCTGCATTTGCATGCTTTGTGGTAAAATGTAGTTTACTCATTTTGTCAAGTTTTCAGATTTTCATCTGGGTTTAAAAATATGCTTCCGCCATCCCGGAAACACCCACCTCATTCAGAAATGGAGCGCAAAGCTAAACAAAAGAGGGTTTATAAACCAATAAAAAATGTCTTTTTTTAATGGGGGTCTTACAACTAATTGATTTTCAATAAAAAAATGCAACAATTTTAATAGCACACTGGTAATTATTATTGAAAGCGGCAGAAATAATAAAGCCGTAATGCCCTAAAAATGCAATCCTACAAAGCTCTTGTGTTTAAATCTTTCATAGGCCTGAAGATTGAAGGAATATAGTTTACCAGGTCGGTGATGTACGTCTGATTCCATTTCGTTTTCATCTACCAACATTCCTGTAGCAAATAGCTTTTTTCTAAAATTTCGTCTATCAAACTCAATAGCCAATACCTCTTCAAATACTTGCTGCAGCTTACGGAGTGAAAATTTTTTATCTAATAGATTGAAGATAATTGGCTCCTGCTGGATTTTTTTCCTAAGTGCGTTCAAGCATGTATCTAGTATAAGTTTATGATCGAAGGCCATTGCGTCAATTTCTGAAACCGGATGCCAATGCAATGCATTATCCACCGATTTTAATTTGTAGTCTTTTACATTAACCAACGCCAAATAAGCAGTGCTAACAACCCTACCAGCCGGATGCCTGTTTACTTCGCTAAAAGTTTTTACCTGTTCAAGATACATATTGGAAACCCCTGTACGCTCCCTCAAAACACGGTAGGAGGCCTGATTAAGGTCTTCATGCTTGTGCAACACATCCCCTAACAAGGACCATTTACCATAATATTCGGGCTGATCACTTTCAATCAATAAAACCTTCAGAATTCCTTCATCATAACCAAAAATCACACAATCAACAGAGAGGGAATACTTAAAATCGGGGCCTTGGTCATTCAATGCCCTGTAGGCCATTGTCTTAATTGTTTCATCTAACATATACCATCGTTTTCATTAGGTAAGCAACAATTCAAATAATTCGAAATTGAAAGAGGAAAAAGAAAATTAAAAAATTCTACTTTTAGGTTTCAATTTCCTTCCCCCATGTACACCAATGAAGATAATAGGTTTTTTCTTGAAAAAAGCAAGGAAATTATTGACAATTTTGAAGACGCCGATTTCCTGAAAAAAAATATTGATGGCATAAAAAATGTGATTCGTTTCCATGAACACAGGTATTATGTAATGAATGATCCTTTGATAGCTGATTTTGAATTTGATAGGATTTATGATACATTAAAAAAAACAGAGAAAATAAACCCTTCTCTCATTACCGGTGATTCTCCCACACAAAGGGTTGGGCCTGGACTAACAAAGCAATTCAATACAGTACAACACCTGGTTCCCATGTTGTCACTGGAAAATTCATATAACGCTGAAGACCTTATAGATTGGGACCGCAAAGCAAGGGAACTTTCGGGTATTGAAAGCATTACATACTGTGTTGAGCCAAAATTTGATGGGGCAAGCATCTCACTCATATATGAAAATGACAAATACACAAGAGGTGCCACGAGAGGAGATGGTGTTGAAGGAGAAGACATCACTTTAAATCTCAAACAAATCAGGTCCCTACCACTCTCTGCTTCTTTTTCAACATATGGGATTGAGCAAATTGAGATACGGGGTGAAGTGTTAATGAACAAGGATAACTTCAAGAAATTCAATGAACAACTTGCAGAACAAAACTTACCGCCCCTAGCAAATCCCAGAAATGCTGCATCGGGATCGTTGAGAATGAAAGACGCAACATCGGTAGGAAAAAGAAATCTCGAAGCCTTCATTTATCATATTGCATACATACAATATGATCAAAAAAATACACGGATACAATCTCATTCAGAAAGCCTTGAGATTTTATGGAACCTGGGATTTAAAAGTCCTGTTGCTGAAAAAAAGATATTAGTAGGAATTGAAAGTGTCATTTCATTTTGTGCTGAATATGAAAAAAAACGTGATACACTACCCTATGAAATCGACGGATTGGTAATCAAGGTTAATGAAATTGCGTTGCAGGATAAACTTGGAATGACAACCCATCATCCTCGTTGGGCAATAGCATATAAGTTCAAAGCAAGACAGTCAACTAGCACGCTGCTACAAGTTGAATTTCAAATTGGCAGAACAGGAAGCATTACTCCTGTTGCAAAAATACAACCAGTCCCCATTGGCGGTGTTACCGTAGCATCCATCTCACTTCATAATGAAGATTTCATTCGTGAAAAAAACATCAGGATGGGTGATACATTATTAATTGAAAGAGCAGGCGATGTTATTCCATATATCGTTAAATCCTTCCCCGAGTTAAGAAAGGGGCATGAAAAAGAAATCAATTTCCCATCAGAATGCCCAGCATGCAAAACCAAGCTCATTAAAACAGAAGAAGAGGCAGTATGGCGCTGTCCAAATTATCAATGTCCCGCTCAAATAGTTGAGCGAATGATACATTTCACAAGCAAAGACGCAATGGATATTCGTGGCCTAGGTGAAGCTAATATCAGAAAGTTCTATGAAATGGGATGGCTAAAAGACATCCCTTCGATTTATCAACTGCCATTTGATTCTCTAAAAAAAATGGAAGGCTTTGGAGCCAAATCAGTTGAAAACTTAGTAGAAGCAATTGAAAAATCAACATCCCAACCACTTCACAGGTTGATCAATTCATTGGGAATACGCTATGTTGGAGAAACAACTGCAAAAGCACTTGCACAAAAAGTGCATCATCTGTTAGATCTTCAAAAAATGAGCAAGGAAGAACTCCAAGAAATAGAAGACGTTGGAGTAAAAGTTGCAGAGAGTATTTATCAATTTTTCAGCACTAAAGACAATATTGAAATGCTAAACAAGTTGGAATCAATTGGATTGCAACTTCGAAGCTCAAAAAAACAACCTTCATCTGGTTCTTTAAACGGAAAGAGTTTTTTATTTACCGGTAGCTTACTTAAAATGAAACGGACTGAAGCCGAAGAATTAGCAGAAGCAAATGGTGGTAAAATTTTATCTGGTGTTAGTAGTAAGCTTGATTTTCTTGTTGTAGGTGAAGATGCTGGATCTAAATTGGAAAAGGCAAAAAAAATAGCATCGATACAAATTCTTTCTGAAGACGAGTTCATTCAACTAATCAAGAAATAATGAGAAGATAAAATCCCCGTCCTCTTCGAGAGACGGGGATTGGAATGCTCTTCCCCATCACTGTCTCCCGAAGGGGACAGGGATGATTGTTTACACTAAATTAACCCTTTGCTATTAAGATACTCTGCAATTTGAATTGCGTTGGTGGCGGCACCCTTACGAAGGTTATCACTTACAATCCACATATTCAAAGTCTTGGCTTGCGTTTCATCTCTTCTAATCCTTCCTACAAAAACTTCGTCTTTTTCATGTGCATCCATTGGCATAGGATATTGTTGCGTTGCAGGTTCATCAACCAATATAATACCAGGAGCTTCTGAAAGAATTTTTTTCACTTCATCTAATTCAAATTCCTTTTCAAATTCGATGTTCACACTTTCGCTGTGCCCACCCATCACTGGAATTCTTACAGTTGTAGCAGTAACCCTTATTGAATCATCGCGCATAATCTTCATCGTTTCCTTCACCATTTTCATCTCTTCCTTCGTATAGCCATTATCTAAAAAAACATCTATTTGTGGAATTACATTTAAATCGATTGGGTACTTATAAGCCATCTCACCTTGAATGCCTTTGCGTTCATTCATCAATTGATTCACTGCTTTAACTCCTGTTCCTGTAACGCTTTGATAGGTGCTTACAACAATACGACTACAACCATAACGCTTGTGCAAAGGGTTAAGCGCTACTACCATTTGAATAGTTGAACAATTAGGATTTGCAATAATTTTATCTTCTGCAGTCAGCGAATCTGCATTGATTTCAGGCACCACCAATTTTTTTGTTGGATCCATCCTCCAGGCAGAAGAGTTATCAATAACTGTAATACCAGCTTTTGCAAATTCAGGAGCCCATTCAAGTGAAGTGCTTCCTCCTGCTGAAAACAATGCAACCGCTGGCTTCGTTGCGATTGCATCCAACATGCTTACAATTTTATATTGCTTACCCTTGAAGGTTACTTCCTTTCCTACAGACCGTTCGGAAGCAACGGGAATCAATTCGGTTACTGGAAAATTTCTTTCCGCTAATACCTGCAACATTTTTGTGCCTACCAATCCGGTTGCACCTACAACAGCAACTTTCATATTTCAATTTTTCTGCCCTTCGGGCATGGTTAAAAAAAAGCCTCCCAAATTTGGAAGGCGTTACATATTTGAATCATACAAAATGAACTAACCTTCCCACTGAGAACGTTTTTTAGTCGATTTCGTATGTTTTATTACGCTGATCATTTTGTGAGCAAAGCTAATACTGAAAGAATATTCTGCCAAAAAAATGTTTGATAGCGTTTTTCGCTATTCTTACTCATAAGAGCTTTGTGTGATGAGCCGTTACATGTTTTTACTTTTTTTTCTGATTTCAATTATCAAAATCAACGCTCAAGTAAAACCTTATAGTATTGTTATCAATGAAATATTATCAGATCCTTCTCCAATTGTTGCACTTCCGAATTGTGAATTCATTGAATTGAGAAATTGCACAAACGAAATCATTAATTTAAATAAATGGAGAATATCAAACGGGACAACTACAGCAACTATTGCAATAGACTTTTTTCTGAAGCCAGATAGCCTCGTCATTTTGTGCGCAAAATCTAATGTTATTTTTTTTAATGGCAATAACAATATCATAGGACTTACTTCATACCCAACACTTGGCAATGAAGAAGATATCATTATACTAGGCAATAAAAATGGTGAAACCATTCATGCAGTTACTTACAAAAAATCATGGCATGATAATGCAGTAAAATCTGAAGGTGGATGGAGCCTTGAAATGAGCAATCCGTTTAGGCCTTGCAACATTAATAATTGGCATTCAAGCAAAAGTTTGCTGGGCGGTACTCCTGGCAAGGAAAATAGCATATTCAAAAAAGAAAGTATTGAAGAGAAATTACAAGCAATTCAATGCACTGCAATAAGTCAAAAAGAATTTACGTTGAAATTCAATAAGAGTGCAGATAGTTCTTCGCTTTCAATTGCCAGTAATTATAACATTGAATCTACAGGACAAAATCCCTTAAAAGTATCACCAATACCTCCACTTTTTGATCAGGTTAAACTCATATTCAAGGATGGCATAGAAAAAGAAAAAGTATACCAACTCAATATTAATAACATCAAACGATGTACTTCTATCACAGTCGATACTACAAGTATATTAACAGGAATACCAATCATTCCATCTAAAGGTGAATTGATAATTAATGAATTGCTTTTCAACCCAGCACCCTATGGGGCAGATTTTTTAGAATTAAATAATAATTCACATTCAATTATCAATGCAAGAGACATTTACATAGCAGGAAAAAATAGTGCAGGTCAAATAGGAAGTCAATACAGATGTTCAAATGAGGACATGAATATTTTTCCAGGGAAATACCTCGCAATTACAACAGACAGTAGCTATATAATAAAAACATGGAAAAATATTAATAGTAGCGCTATTAGTGAAATAAAATCAATGCCATTCTATCCAGACAATGAAGGCAATGCCGTTTTGATAAATAAAGAAGGAATGCTCATTGATGAATTTCAATATACAGATGATATGCATTATCCATTGCTAATTAACCAAGAAGGTGTTTCACTTGAAAGAATTGACCCAATGCTGCCTACTTCGTTGATAGAAAATTGGCACTCTGCTTCATCAACTGCAGGTTATGCCACTCCAACCAAAGAGAATTCTCAATTCAGAAAATCAGACTCAATTAACAAAATAATTGAAATCCCTCAAACAGATTTTAGTCCTAACAACGATGGGATCAATGATTTGCTTACAATCGCATATAAAATGTCCAACCCCGGAAATTCAATTTCCATTTATGCATTTAACTTCAATGGGATGATGATTCGGAAAATTGCAGACAACCAACTATGTGGAACAAGTGGAACGTTTATTTGGAATGGCTTAGATCAAAATAAACAGCGCGTTGCATCAGGGATTTACCTCATTTTTATTGAGATACTTGACCTGCGTGGCAAGCTGATGAAATTTAAAAAAGCAATAGCAGTAGAATAAACAAAAGGGTTGCTAAAGGATCGCTTGTTTAAAACGTCAAACCAATGAGATATCAAAGTTGACCAATTCTACGAATTGCTGAATCCGATCATTGATTTGTTCCTTTGAAATTTCTTTTAGCCTGGTTGTGCCAAATTTTTCAACACAAAACGATGCCATTGCAGAACCAACGATGATGGCAGTCTTCATGTTATTAAAAGAAATATCTTTTGTTCTGGAAATATGTCCCATAAACCCGCCAGCAAATGTATCGCCAGCCCCAGTTGGATCAAAAATATCTTCTAATGGAAGAGCAGGAGCAACAAATACCTGATCACCATGGAATAACAATGCACCATGCTCACCTTTCTTCACAACCAAGTATTTTGGTCCCATTTTCAAAATTGCTTTTGCTGCTTTCACCAAAGAATATTCGGCGCTGAGTTGGCGGGCTTCACTATCATTAATCAATAATACATCAACATGTTTCAACACTTCTTTCAAATCGGGCATGGCAGTTTCCATCCAGAAGTTCATGGTATCCATCACAACCAATTTGGGACGGGTCTTCATTTGTTTCAATACACTGTGTTGAATAGCTGGCACCAAATTACCGAGCATTACAAATTCACAATCCTGGTAACTTTCAGGTACTACTGGCTTAAAATCGGCCAATACATTTAGTTGTGTATCCAGGGTATCCCTTTCATTCATATCGAGGTGATATTTACCAGACCAAAAGAAAGACTTCTGATCTTTCTTAACTTCTACGCCTTCGAGTTCTACACCACGCGATGCAAGAAAATCCAATTCGGCTTGTGGAAAATCACCGCCAACAATTGAGATTTGTTTTATGGGTGTGATAAAGTTGGATGCGCTGAGTGCAATATATGTTGCGGCACCACCAATGATGCGATCGCTTTTTCCAAACGGAGTTTCTATTGCATCAAAGGCCATGGTTCCTACTACGAGAAGTGACATATGTGATTGTTTTGGAAGCGCAAATATACATGATAACTACTTTGGGCGTATCCCTTTTAAAGTATTAATTCAATTTAGTCATTGTACTTTTTCCTAAATGATGAGGGAGAATCCCCGGTATATTTTTTAAACGTTCTATTAAAGTACGACAACCCCTCAAACCCACTTGCATAAGATACTTCAGTAATATTAAGATCAAGTCTCAATAACCGTTTTGCCTGATTCACCCTGTAGTGGTTGAGAAACTCAATAAATGTAAGTCGCGTCATTTTTTTGAAATACCTGCAGAATGCTTCTTTGCTCAAGTTCACCAATGAAGCCATGTCTGCAACTGTAATTTTTTCACTGAAATACTTATCGATATAATCATAAATTACGGAGAGACGCTGCTGCTCTTTCTTGTTGTATTGATTTTGAAAAGGCTTTTCGTGTAATAATGTAAAATCTTTTGATGCTGATAGTATCTCCAGCAAACTTATAATCTCCAAGAACTGATTAAAGGGTGACAACACATATAGTTTCTTAAAACGATCACCTATAAGTGCTTTCGCTTTTTCGCCAAATAAAATCCCATGTTCTGCACGTTTGAATAATTCACTGATCCCAAAAAGTTCTGGGGTTTCTTGCATGGCACCCTTTAAAAAATCATGCTGAATATGTAACACAGTTTTTTGGTATGCTGATTTAACACCATAATCAAAATTGAGGTGTGGGATGTAGGAGCCAATCATAACTAAATCGCTTTCTTCGTAGCGTGAAATATGATCTCCTACATGCCTCGTTCCAGATGCATTTTCAATAAACACCAGTTCAATTTCAGGATGAAAATGCCAAAAGAAAAAGTCGTTCAGCCTTGGATTAACCATCAGATGAAAAGAGCTGCCAATATCTGGCGAAATCTTTTCAAAAGTCATTGATTGTTGGCTTTTATTGACCATTTTAATGATTTTATTTTACTAAAATATCAATATTGTTCAAATAATAGTCAATTTTAGTCGGGAATTAAATCGAATGCCTTTATACTTTTACATTATAAAAACACAAAATATGAATATGCAACCAACCATGACGCCAACAATGATGGCCAATGCTGCACACAAGGATATTCCAGGTAATCCATCCACCGCTACCAGCAGTCAAATAAAATTGAATGACAGATCCAATGGAAAACCATTGAAAGCATTGACTGAATCCGATTGGACATTTTGGAAAGAGAATGGATACGTAGTCGTAAAAAATGCAATTAGCAAAGAACAGGCCAAGAAGACAGCAGATTTCCTATGGGAATTCGAGGAAAAAAATCCTAATGACAAGAATACATGGTATGCACCACCGAGAGCCGAAATGCGCATGACTGAATTAGTGAATAGCGGGATGGTTGAAGTATACAATCATCAATACTTATGGGATAATCGTCAATCACAAAGAGTATATGATGCATTTGCTGATGTTTGGGGAACTGAAAAACTTTGGGTTACAATCGATAGGGCCAATTTAAATTTTCCTATGCGAGAAGGATTTGAATTCAAGGGTTTTATTCATTGGGATTATGATCCTGAAACAAAACCGCAAAATGTGCAAGGCGTTATTGCATTGGCGGATCAAGAAGATGAGAATATGGGTGGCTTCCAATGTATTCCGCAATTGATGAGAGAATATGATACCTGGAAACTTACCCAGCCTGAAGACAGAAATAGATTCAGACCTGATACAAAAGAATATGAAGACAAGATGGTGAAAGTAAAACTCGAAGCTGGCGACTTACTCATTTTTAATAGCCTCCTACCGCATGGCATTCGCCCTAACCTTTCTGAAAATAAAGTTCGGATCGCTCAATATGTCTCTATGATGCCCGTGCAAGAAAATGATGAAGCCCAAAGGCAATGGAGAATCAATTCGTGGCAGAATAGAATTGCTCCTGAAGGATACGCATTTCCGGGTGACCCAAGGGAATGGGAAAAAACAAAATTCGAAACAGCAGAATTAAATGAACTCGGAAAAAAACTATTGGGACTAAATTCATGGTAACATCTAAAAACAATCAATTATATACCACCCTCAACAATGGCATTCAAATGCCATTGCTGGGTCTGGGTGCATATGATATGCATGGAGAAGAAGCTGTTAAAGCAGTGCAACAAGCATTGGAAATTGGTTACCGCTTAATTGATACTGCTGAGATGTATGGCAATGAAAAAGCAGTGGGAGATGCAATTGCTAATAGTAATATATCAAGAGAAGAAATATTTATTACTTCGAAAGTAAACAACACAAGTCAGGGCTATGATGAAACGTTAAAGGCCTTCGACAGATCTCTGAAATTACTTGGCGTTGAATACCTCGACCTTTATCTGATACATTGGCCTATCAAAGGTAAAAGACAAGATACTTGGAAAGCGATTGAAAAAATTTATTCTGAAGGAAGAACAAAAGCAATTGGAACCGGAAATTATCTCTTGCCATTTTTGAAAGAGCTTGAATCCTATTCAAGCATCGTACCTGCTGTAAATCAAATCGAATTCAGTCCTTACCTATTTTTAAAAAATGAGTTGGACTACTGCAAGATGAATAAGATTCAATTGCAAGCTTATACTCCTTTGTTACGAGGAAAAAAATTTAATGACCCAAGATTAATTTCTCTTGGAAAAAAATACGGAAAGACTCCTGCACAAATCATCCTTCGTTGGGCCATTCAGCAGGAAATATCTAGTATTCCAAAATCATCAAACATAAACAGGTTGATGGAAAATTTCGATATCTTTAATTTTAGTATTGAGGCAGCAGATATTATTTTCATTAGTTCCTTTGATGAACAATTGAGAATCATTGACGACCCAATGCTCATGTATTAATCACAATAAAAATAAAAAAATGAAATACCTTCTATTTACTGCATTTGCGCTGCTTTCAATTTTTGCTTCAGCACAAAAAAAAGCAACGAAAGAAAGTTCATACAGACATGTCGTTATCTTTAAATTTAAAGAGTCAAGTTCAAAACAGTCGGTCGACACTGTAGTGAATGCCTTTATAGCATTGAAAGACAAGATACCTGTGATTAAATCATTTGAATGGGGCGTAAATGTCAGTCCTGAGCACTTCGATCAAGGATTTACACATTGTTTTATTGTGACATTTTCTAATACAGAGGATAGGGATAATATTTACCAAAAACATCCTGCTCACAAGGATTTTCAGAAGATACTTGGTCCGCATATGGACAAGGTATTTGTAGTTGATTATAAAGTTGAATAACAACTAGAGGTCAATTATTCCTAAATCTTTATCAGGCTTAGCATACTGAAATCTTGCAACGGGAGATGTAAGGCAATATCCGTCAATACCCAAACTTACCATGGAATCTACCTTGGATAGGTTGATCAGTCCATCATTTGCAATAATTTCTTGATCTATAAACACATGCTTTAGTTCCCCGATTACCAGAAAAGTATTATTTCTTTTAATTGGAATAATTTCGGCTAATTCAAGTGCATATTGAACTTTGCTTTCCATTACAAAAGGAGCATAAAAATCAACTTTATATTCAGCATGTAATCCAACCTTTTCAAATTCACTTATTCCAACATCATATTTTGCGCTGGTCTGATGTGCTGCTGCAACGAATGACGGATGGATATGATTAATTGTGTAGTAGCCTATTTGTTCTATATTCTGAATGGTATGTGGCGCAGCATCTATGGGCCTATTGATGAACCCCACCAATGCGGGATCAGCGCCTATGTGTACGATATTGCTAAAAATAGCAAGGTTGTTTATGCCTTCTTTACTCTTTGTTGAGATCAGACTCACAGGCTTGAACCCTGACAATGAATTGATGAAATTGGCACGATAAAATCGATCCCATCCAGCAATTTCTTCCAATGAAAAATGTTTCATTTTATTGAAACAAACATTTGTTAAAATTGTTTGTCAGTCAACATGAAAATCATGTTAATGACTAGACAAATATAGTGTTACAGTATGTTAAATGGCAAAATCTTATCCTAGTTGCCGGGTTAATTGATTTTAATTTGCAAAGAGCTCCAATATCAAATTAATCAAATCAGCTTATGAAAAAAAAGAATCAAGTTATTTTCATTATCTCGGCATTCATATTTATTTTTTCTCTTTCGAATAATATGCTCTTTGCCAAAAAAGTTGTTCCAAATAGTTCGCATCATAGTATATCTAGCAGTGATAAAATTAAAACATCTGAAATATCACATTCAATTTTTACAAGAGGTTTATTAAGTCAAGCTGGCCTAAATGAAGAAATATTTAATATGGCTTTCAATGGATTCAGCAAAATCAATAAAAAAGAAATAATAAGCAAAGATAGCATCATTACAATCATTGATTATTCTAAACCATCAAACGAAAAAAGACTTTTTATAATTGATCTCAAATCAGCGAAACTGATACATCATTCAGTTGTTGCTCACGGAAGAAATACTGGGGAAAAGTATGCCAGGGCATTTTCAAATAAATTGAATTCACATATGAGTAGTATCGGTTTTTACATCACAAAAAAAACCTATACAGGAGGAAATGGATACTCACTTCGGTTAGATGGATTGGAAAGAGGATTTAATGACAATGCAATGAAAAGGGCTCTTGTAATTCATGGCGCTGATTATGCAAATGAATCGGTTATTAATAGTAAAGGATATTTAGGGAGAAGTTATGGCTGCCCTGCGCTTCCCAGAGAAATTTCAAAGCAGGTAATAGAAAAGATAAAAGATGGAAATATCATATTCGCATATTACCCAGATGAAAACTATTTGAAGCAATCATCAATCCTCAATTAAAATTAGGAATAGAGTAAAATCGATTGAATTTAAAATTTGTTAAACAGGTTAAAACCAACACCCCGTCAATTGGCAAATAAGTCCGACAATAAAGCCAACAATGAGATCAAACCAAGTATGATCTGAAATAATTTTTCTAGAGGTGAAAACCAATCCTGTGACAAAAAAACCAAGCATCATAGGGATACCCGAACTCATTGTTCCATCTTGTATTGTTAGTATGAAAAGTCCAATCATTCCGCCACATGCAATTGCATGCATACTAATTTTGAAGTAATTATTTGCAATCAATGCAATACTTGAAGCCATAAACATGCCTCTGCACATTAAAACCAATATGGTTGGATTTTCGGGTTGGCTTCGAAAGACATAGTATGTCCAAAAGTAAAATGTAATACTAGCGATATACGGAACGATTCTCTCTCTTTGTGTTTTGAGCTGTACCGAATTACTGAAACCCAATCCACGTAATAATGCAACAACGAGCAATGGGAAAAATACATTGTTGTTAACTATTGTAAGAAGCTTCAATAATTTAGACTGGTCAGTAAATCCAAGAAAATATGATGGATGAATAAAAAGTAAAAATGCTGCTAAATAGATTCCAATAAAAAGAGGGTGAAATATAACAGATGCTACCTTAGAAATAAAAACAACATATTTCGGAAATAACCTTGACTCTAATTGCTCTTCCATAATTTTTAAATTATAATTCTTTTCTCAATCTGGCAACAGGCATATTCAATTGCTCCCTGTATTTTGCAACAGTTCGCCTAGCAATATTATACCCTTTTTCATTCAACATTTCAGTAAGGCTGTCATCACTCAAGGGGTTTTGCTTATTTTCAGTATTGATTATATCAGCTAAAATCATCTTTACCTCTCTTGTGGACACTTCCTCTCCAGAATCAGTACTCAATGATTCGCTGAAAAAAAACTTTAATCGAAAGCTACCAAATTCAGTTTGAACAAATTTACTATTTGCAACCCTGCTGATAGTAGAGATATCAAGGGACGTCTTCTCTGCAATATCCTTCAATATCATTGGTCGTAGAGTTGTTTCATCACCAGTTGAAAAAAAGGCTTGCTGTTGTTCAATGATTGCCTGCATTGTATTGAAAAGGGTTTCATGGCGCTGCTTTATTGCGTCAATAAACCACTTAGCAGAATCTATTTTTTGCTTTATGAACATTACAGCTTCCTTCTGCTTTTTATCTTTTTTACTTCCTTTTTCATACTCACGTAACATTTCTTTGTACTCACTACTCACTTTAAGATCTGGTGCATTTTTTTGATTCAGTGTTAGTTCTAACACTCCGGAGTTGTTATAAACAAAAAAATCAGGAATGATATAATGTGCTGCTTTATTTAATTC
>CAMBGO010000016.1 GCA_945866165.1 Chitinophaga pinensis
TCAAGTGAACCTAAGTTTGTTTCGATGGTAGAAAGAATAGCCAATCCAACTTGTCTTGCTGCAAGCTTACCTTCTTCCATTGACATGTTTTCACCAACCCTGCCTATGATGAGCGTACCGTCTTCTTTTACGGTACCATGACCAGATACATAGCAATAATTACCACTAATAAACAAGGGCTTGTATACGCCCAGTGGCTTAGGTGCAGGAGGCAATACCAAACCCAATTTCAAAAAGTTTTCAGAAGCTGTACTCATGTTGTTTTTTTATTATATAAATTGATTTAGAATAAATACGCCTGCTAGTCCGCACACAGAAACGATTGTCTCCATGGTACTCCAGGTTTTAATTGTTTGCTTTACTGTTAAGTTAAAGTATTCTTTGAACATCCAAAAGGCTGGATCATTGACATGCGAAAAGAAAAGGCTACCAGCACCTGTTGCCAGTACCATAAGACATGGATTCACGTTAGTTGAGGCAAGCATGGGAGCAACAATACCAGCAGTGGTTAAACCAGCAACAGTTGCAGAACCAGTGCTCACTCTTATAATTGCAGCAACCAACCAGGCAAAAAAAAGTGGGTGCATGGAAAGAGAAGCAATTGGTCTGATCATTTGTTCACTCAACCCAGAATCAAGTAATATTTGCTTTAAGGCGCCGGCACCGGAAATAACCAAGAGTATCAGGGAAACTTCTTTGATCGCTTCACCCAAGGGAGTCATGATTGCATTTATTGTTTTGCCTTGTTTAATTCCAAGGGTATAAATAGCAACCAACAATGACAGCAGTAATGCAATGGAAGGCTCACCAATTATGTGAATGATGGTTGTAAACGTATTTTTTTCCAGTTTGAACATAACTATCAAGGTATCAAGTCCAATTAATATAACAGGCAAAAAAGCGGCCATCAGACTGGGAAAAACACCCGGGAGTTTTTCTTCATCTAATTGTTCAGCAACAAACACATCCAATGGCTTTGAAGTATATTTTTTTAGTCTAATGGAAAACAACGGACCTGCTATGATGATTGTTGGAATGGCAATGATCAAACCATAAAAAAGAGTCATGCCAATATTGGCATTGAATTGTTGTGAGAGCGCGACCGGAGAAGGGTGTGGTGGTAAAAATCCGTGGGTAACAGATAAGGCGGCCAATGCAGGCAAACCGAGATAAACAGCAGGCAATTTAAAGCGAATTGAAACAGTAATGATCAATGGCACCAAAATAACAAAACCCACTCCATAGAACAATGGTATTCCAATGATGAAAGCTGTTAGAACTAAAGCCCATTGAACATATTTGGTGCCTGCGATGTCAATCAATGCAGAAGATATTTTATTGGCAGCACCACTCTCTGCAATTAGCTTTCCCAACATCGCACCCATACAAAGAATAATCAATAGTGAGCCCATGATATCGCCAATTCCTTTTTGTATGGATTGCATGATCTTCATAACATCCATGCCTGCAAATAAACCAGTTAGAATACAAACGATTAAAAATGAAATAAAGGGATTCAGCTTTGCGACGGTTATTAGCAAAACCAGTGAAGCAACGATCATCAAGATGAATAAAAATACCATGCAGTTATCTTATTCTAAAGATAACGTAAAATGGCATTAAACTGAATTGGAAGGAGACGGTTACTTTCCGATACAAAACTTCGAAAAAATGAAATCAAGCTGGTCGTCGTTGGTAATCTCACCTGTAATTTCTCCTAATTGATATAGACACTGGCGAATATCGATTGCTAGAAGATCACCTGGAATACGCTGCTCCATGCCTTTTTTAATGGATTGAATACTGACTTCAACTTTTTGCAGTGATTGAAAATGACGCGCATTGGTGACGATGGTATTTTCAGTATTCACTGCACCTGAAACTACTTTATGAATTAGTTGCTGCTTGAGTTCAGATAATTGAAATTGATGCTTAGCAGACAAGAAAAGCATGTTGCGTGAATTAAATTTCTTTTTCGCTGATTCAATTGCAACTGCATCATCAACTTTGTTTCCTATCAGTAAAAATGATTTTGATTTTGCAACCAAATCATTTTCCATTTTCTGCAAGTCATTATTACTTTCTTCATTCACGTCAAACATATACAGCACAACATCTGCCTTCTCTATCTTTTCCATGGTGCGCTCAATGCCGATTACTTCAATTTCATCAGTACTGTTTCTAATTCCAGCAGTATCTACCAATCGAAATAAAATTCCATCAATATTTAATAACTCTTCAATAGTATCTCTTGTTGTACCAGCAATGGAACTTACAATGGCCCTGTTTTCCTGTAACAATGCATTAAGTAATGTAGACTTTCCTGCATTGGGTTTACCAACAATGGCTACACTCACTCCATTTTTGATTACATTACCTAGTTGAAATGACTGCAACAATTCATTGACAGTAATTTGAATTCTATTGAGCAAAGAATGTAAGGCAGTTCGATCTGCAAATTCAACATCTTCTTGTGAGAAGTCCAACTCCAATTCTATTAATGCAGAAAATTTTATAAGCTCTTCCCTCAGGGATGACAAGACATGCGAGAAGCCACCCCTTACTTGATTCAATGCGGTTTCCTGTGCAGCCCTCGTTCCTGATGCAATCAAGTCTGCTACTGCTTCAGCCTGTACAAGATCCATTTTCCCATTTAAAAATGCCCGTAGGGTAAACTCACCAGGCTTTGCAATTCTAGCGCCTTTCACAATACATGCTTCAATGATTTGTTGCTGGATATAAGGTGACCCATGACAAGATATTTCAACGATGTCTTCGCCAGTGTATGAACGGGGGGCACGAAATAATGACAACACAACTTCATCAAGTGCAATATCATCCTTAATCAATACACCAATATGAAGTGAATTTCCTTTTTCCACAGTTAAGTCTTTTGAAGGAAACATGGAATTTATTAGTTCAATAGAACCAGCACCACTGAGCCTTATAACGCCTATTGCACCCACGCCAGGGGGTGTTGCCATTGCTACAATAAGTTCATTCCAACTAGAGGCTTGATTTACCATGTTGCGAAATTACGGGTTCCTTCAACGTATGCGAATAAAAAAGCCGTTCGTAAATACGAACGGCTTTCATGATATTAATTTAGAAGACTATTCTTCTGCTAGTTGGAATGTAACAGGCTGACGGCGATATGCTTTTACCTGACGTCCATTTTGTACTGCAGGCTTCCATTTTGGTCCTTTTTTAATGGCTGCAATGGCAATATCCGCAAGTTTAGTTCCAGGACCAAGGCATTTGGCTACCCCTGCTTCGCTGCAAGCCATTGCGCGAACTTCACTCACTGCACCTTCTTTATCAACGATAAAGAGTACAACGACGGTTCCAGACCTACCATCATCTTGAAGTTGATCAATGTTTCTTTCAATTTCCCTAGATACATAACGTGTCCAAGCACTTGTACCGCCAGGAAATTCAGCATCGATCTCTACTTTTTGGAAAACCTTGTCGTAATCGTCTTCTTTGGGTGCTTCAACAACACCACCGGCTTCAATTGGAGGAGCAACAATGCCCTCGTCTTTTATACCTTCTTGGTTAACAGTTCCGATCTTGGTTTCCTCCAGTTTTTCAATTTCTGGTGGCTTCTCTTCTTCTTTCACCTCTTCATCCTTAACCACTTTTGGTGGTGTGAATTTGGCCATCTCCACTTTAGGAGGCTCAGGTGGTTTTGGTGGGGGCGGTGGTGGTGGCTCAGGCTCATCTTGTTTGATTTCCTCAAGCTGCACCTCTTTGATGTCTACCGCACCTTTTTTCTGGCCCAAATCAAGAGAAGAAATGAAGGATGCGAGCAATATGAGCAACGCGAGGGAAGCTGTCAAAATCAGGGCATTCCTGAGACGCTTATTATAATCCTTGCGTAATTCATAAGCACCATAGTTCTTATTTCTACCCTCGAAAACGAGGTCGATTAATTCGGTACTTAAAATTTTATTAGCATCCATTTGTAATGCGTTTTAGTTGAGATTCAATTATCTACTTATTTCACAAATTACTTAATACCAGCCGCTGATTCTGTAATGGTTATCAGTTGGTATTCCTGAGGAGAAATATCAACCATTGCATAACGCTTAATACCATTGATTGTCATCTCATCCAATATATCCACCGTATTTTTATAGGTAGCGTCTATTGTAGGTTTGATGATTACAACAAGATCTTCCGGATTGGTGTTTTGCCTTTTCCTGATGATCTCGTCACGGATGGTTTTAAAAGTTGCGGTTTTGATTTGGGTTGGATCCAGTCCTTCATAATAGTACACCACGTCTTGTTTTCCAAGCATGATGGTGAAGGCTCCTGATTCCTTAACCTTGTTTTGATCTTCAGGCTTGTCCACATCCTTTGGCATGTAAAGGTTCATAGCCGTTGGTTGTGCCATTGTAGTGGTGAAAATGAAGAATGTAATTAGCAAAAAGCCCAAGTCAACCATCGGCGTCATGTCAACCGTTGTTGAAAGCTTTTTGGCCTTTTTTACACCTGGTCCTTTTTTTCCACCGCCATCGCCACCTGCATCTATATTAGCCATATGTTAAGGTTTAATTGAGTTTTTCAATTTATTTACTTGTCTCCGTAGATTTGTTTTTGTCTTGTTTCATACAATGAAGTTCCAGCTGGAGCATCTTCAGGCGTTGTAACCAGCAAGAATTTATTCTGGTCATTCTTTTTGAATGCGTTAAGAATATTCTTGAAATCTGGATACTTTGTTGCGTTGTCTGCTTTAATAAGCAGGTTCAACTTACGACCAGAATAAGCACTTAAGGCATCCCTGATCCAATAGTATAATTCACCACCGGTAGAGTCTGCACATGGAATACCAGGCTGGGCTACTTTCTTAGCTTGCTCAGGATCCATTGCCAACAGGCTTTTCAATTGAGTGAAAGGCACGCCAATACTTGGGGCATTCACGAACATTTTAATTTCGCTGGTTGTCAATCCCAATTTCCTTGTGTCATTCAAGTTTTGAATAAGCACTTGACGGAAGCTAGGGTTATCAACTGAAACAAATGCCCGTCCTTTGCTGTCAACCGAAACCATGAATGCATCTTTTTCAGGAAGCACCTGTGAAGAAACCGAATTGGGTGTAGTAACCTCAACAGGCTCTTCAGGCTTGAACTTCGTAGCAAGCATGAAAAACGACAAAATCAGAAATGCCACGTCCACGAAAGGAGTCATGTCGTTTACAGGGGCATGTTTTTTTATTTTGACACTTGGCATGTTTACAATTTTAATATTTAGATTCTAAAAATTTGATTTTCCACAAGGGAGACCAAAAATTACTTGTATTGAGAAACAAAGCTTTGAGTAAGGGTGAAACCAGACTCATCAATACCATAAGTGATAGAATCGATTCTTGTTGTAAACACGTTGTACATCAACAATGCAACAGATGATGTTCCAATACCAAGTGCAGTATTATACAATGCTTCAGAGATACCTACAGCAAGTTCTGCAGCAGCACCTGATCCACCTTCTTCACCAAGAGATGAGAATGATTTGATCATACCCAATACTGTACCCAATAGGGCCACAAGTGTACCGAGTGAAGTTAGTGTTGAAAGGAATACAAGATTCTTCTGCAACATTGGAAGCTCCAACGCAGTTGCCTCTTCTACTTCCTTTTGAATTGCATGAACTTTTTGCTCTGTATTCAAAGAACCTTCGCCAATCATTTCTTTGTACTTTTTCAAACCAGCTTTCATAACATTGCCCACGCTACCCTTTTGCTTATCGCACTCAGCGATTGCAGCGTCAACATTTTTGTTTGCAAGGTGAAATTGAACTTTTCTTACAAATTCTCCGATTGCGCCAGAACCTGTTGCTCTCTTGATGGTAAGGAAACGCTCAATTGAAAAAGTGACTACCATTAGGAAACATCCGATCAACAAAGGAACGATGATACCACCTTCGTAAGCACGATTCCAAGCACCTTTTGGACCTTTGTGACTAGGCCAGAATCCACCTTCAAGATCAGGCTTTGTAAAACTGTCTGGATTACCCAAAATAAATCTCCAGATACAATATCCAGCAATCAAACAGATGATTGGAGCTAGATAAGAAATTGCGTTACCACTTGCTTTGGGTGAAGCTGTCTTTGCAGCTGCATTTGGTTTTGTTTCAGCCATGACGTTCGTTTTTGTTTTAAGATTTAGTTTTTTCTAAATAATTTTTATGATCTCAGCTAAACTCTTGAATCAGGTTTAAACTGAATGAAGAATTTAACTGAGATGGCAAGATAATAAAATTGATTAAAAAAATGTCAATTGGAAAAAAAATTAAAAATTTATCAATATCCGTGATTAGGACCCTTGGATATCCTATAAATTTTGAAATTTTATGGTTTTCTGCGATAAACATATATATTTAAACTTCATAAAAGATATAAAATATGAAGCATTTATCGCTAAACAGCAGCATTTTTGGCATCTTGTTACTTTTGTTGTTACACATCCAGACCTCAGCACAAAAAAAACCTAAAGACAACAAGTCTTCGATCCCAACTTTACCGGTAGCTCCGCCTGCCACTCCTACCCCATCTACAAAAACAGGAATAAAACTATATAAAGAGGTTATTACTGCAAAAGCAAAAAGCAACAAGGGATTGTTTATTGTTCACAAGGTGGATGAAAAATACTATTTCGAATTAGAAGAAGCACTGTTTGGAAAAGAGATTATGGCAATCACTAGATATTCTAAAATTGCCGGTGGTGGCGGAATCTATGGAGGAGAACTTGCAAATCAACAGGTGGTAAAATTTGAAAAAGGGCCAGATAATAAAATTTTTATTCGGGTTGTAACATTAATAAGCGTCGCTGATTCAAGTCAACCAATATACAAAGCAGTAAGGAACTCAAACCTAGACCCCATCGTAGCTTCATTTGATATCAAGTCGCTGGGTAAAGATTCGAATGGTGCTGTTATTGATGTAACTGATTTCCTAGAGGAGACAACCAACCGATTTCAATAAATAGCCAAACCAAAAGAAGATTAAATTTAACGGCGATTATAGGAGATCGTTCCTATATCGAAAGCATCAATACATTCCCTATCAATACTGAGGTAAGAACAGTTAAAACATTTTCTGCAACATCCGCAAGTGGTGGGTCACCTTCGCCTTTCCCCTCAATTAGCCTTCCGGCTGCAAACTCTGCAGGAGCCATAACATTGGAGACCAATACATCCTTTATTGCGTTACCTGAACAACCAATGCAAAAGAGACTGAACGACCCTAGAGTTGGTTTTTTTGCAGAAGACTATACAGTATATAGCGATGATCAACAGAAGGTTGAAAATTCCGATTTCATTGTACGTTGGAGATTGGAACCCAAAAAAGAAGATATTGAAAAATGGAAGAAAGGTGAACTAGTAGAGCCGGCAAAACCAATTGTATATTATATTGATCCTGCAACACCAAAAAAGTGGAGACCCTATCTAATCAAAGGCATCAATGATTGGCAGGCTGCATTTGAAAAAGCAGGTTTCAAAAATGCGATCATTGGAAAGGAATGGCCAGAAGATGATAGCACGATGAGCCTTGAAGATGCTCGTTTTTCAGTGCTACGTTACTTTGCATCAGATATCCCGAATGCATACGGACCGAATGTTCATGATCCAAGAAGTGGTGAGATTATTGAAAGCCATATTGGCTGGTATCACAATGTAATGAGCTTGGTTCATGATTGGTACTTTGTGCAAACAGCCGCAACAGATGCGGATGCCAGAAAAATGAAGTTTGACGATGATTTGATGGGCAACTTAATTCGCTTTGTTTCTTCTCATGAAGTAGGTCACACAATCGGACTTAGGCATAACATGGGTTCCAGCAGTAAGACTCCTGTTGAAAAGTTAAGAGACAAGGTTTGGGTTGAAGCAAATGGACATACTGCATCTATCATGGATTATGCCAGATTTAACTATGTGGCGCAACCGGAAGACAATGTTGGAAAATCTGGACTATTCCCAAGAATTGGCGACTATGATAAGTGGGCTATTGAATGGGGCTACGGATTTGGTGCAGACAAAGAAGAGGACGATAAAAAACAACGCAATAAACTATATAACGAAAGAATTGCTGCCAATCCAAGAGTTTGGTTTGGAACCTACGAGTATGGAAATATCTATGATCCAAGGACACAAAGCGAAGACCTTGGAGACAATGCTATGAAAGCAAGTGAATATGGAATAAAAAATCTAAAGCGTATTGTTGAAAAATTACCGGAGTGGACCAAAGAAGAAGCAGATCGCTTTAGCAATCTTTCGCAAATGTACAATCAAGCTGTTGGACAATTCAACCGATACATTGGTCATGTTACCAGAAATATTGGCGGCTATTATGAAACACCAAAAAGTGTAGAACAGGAGGGCAATGTATTTGAAGTTGTACCAAGATCAATGCAAAAAGAAGCTGTTGCTTTTCTCAATAAACAATTGTTTGAAACACCAAGCTGGATGATTGATGGTAAAATATTGGATAACATAAGCAGTCCTAATGCAGATCAATTAGGAAATATTCAAGACAATACACTTGGAAGTCTTCTTTCCGTATCCAGGATGACAAGGCTTTCTATTTCTGCAAACAGATTCAAAGGATCCTATACCATTGATGAATTTGTGAACGACCTTAAAAATGGCATCTGGAGCGAACTTACAAGCAAAAAGAAAATTGATGGCTATAGAAGAAGCCTCCAGAAAAGTTATGTAGAGCGCATGGTTATTTTGCTAAATGGATCCAACAATTCTATTTCAATTTCATTTGGATCAGGAAGTAGTATGATTGGGCCTGACCCAAAAAAGTCTGATATCGTTTCTGTTGTTAAAGCACATTTAAATGCACTCAAAACAGAAATAAATGCAGCAACTATTTTAATACCAGACAACATGAGTCGCTATCATTTACTCGACATGTCAGATAGAATTAAAAAGGCACTTGATCCGAAATGATTTATTAAAATAAATTATTAATTGAATTACTTACAGTGTTTTTGAAAGCACTGTAAGTTTTTTTATTCGTATCGCAGAGCAACGATGGGGTCTAATTTTGATGCCTTCATGGCAGGATACAATCCTGCGATGAGACCAACAGCAGAGCAGATGAATATTCCTATGGATATTATTTTCCATGGAATAAAAAATGGTGTACCCATCAGGCTTCCAACTAAATTTCCTATGATAACACCCAGTGCAATCCCTATAACGGCGCCCATCAAACTAATCAGGGTTGATTCAAAAAGAAACTGAGCACGAATGGCATTTCGTTTTCCGCCAAGTGCTTTGATAAGTCCAACCTCTTTTGTGCGCTCAGTAACTGCTACCAACATAATATTCATCAAACCAATAGCAGCACCAATCAACGTGATGAATCCAATAGCACCCGCAGCTGCTGAAATAGATCCTAGTAGCTTAATGAAGGTTTCTGCAATACTGTCACTTTTGTCAACATAAAAATTATTTTCTTCTGTAATATTCAACCCTCTTACAACACGGAATATCCCCTCCGCTTCTCCAATTGCAGTTGGAAGCCTGTTCACATCATCTACCATCACAGCAACTGAAAACGATTGATTTTTATTTGCAAAAGACTGTCGAATATTTGTATAAGTGGAAAAAATAATATTATCCGCCTGCAAGAATGAACTGGATCCCTTTTCTTTTGTGATTCCGATTACCCTGTATTTATTTGACCCAACACGTATAACCTTGTCTAGCGCCCTGTCATAGCGAGCCCCAAATAATTTATATGCTACATCCTTTCCTAAAATACAAATGTCTTGACCACTTTCAACTTCTTGTTTTGTGAAATTTCTTCCATACCCAACTTCATATCCATTTAATTTCAAATAATTTTCATCTCCACCATTCACTGAAACATTGGGGTTTGTTTTTTTATTCTCGAATGTAACACTGGTACCCCTAGGTCCATTGATGCCAATGCTTACACTTGATGGATATTCATACATATCCTTGAAAAGCTTTGCTTGCTGGTATGTAATGATTCTACCCGTATTTGATTTTTTTACTTTTTTATTGCTGTTGGTCTTTGATTGTGTAACATCAGAACCACCACCCATTTGGAACCTGCGCTCCCTAAAACGGATGCTGAATGCATTTGCGCCCATTGTAGAGAAACTATCGCGTAAGCTGTTATTCATTGCTTCAATAGCGGTAATAATACCCACCAAGGCCATGATTCCAAAAGCAATAATTGCTACAGTGATTCCAGTGCGGAGCTTATTTCCTTTAACAGTCCTCCATGCCAATACAAAATTATCAGAGAGTTTCATGCTGTAAAATTACTGAAAGCAGTCAGTAGTACATCAAAAGTTTGATGAGTGGACATTAAATGATGCTTAACGATAAAAATCAGATATTCAAATACGAAAGCAACCAATCTGGGTGTATCCCCAAGACTATTATCAGGCCGGCATTCGCAAGCATGATGTAGGCAAAAGGTTTGCTGAATGTAACGTCGGCCTGTATGGTAGTTTCTTTGAAATAGATTGCCTGCACAACCCTGAAATAATAATAAACACTCACGGCAGCACAAATCACGGCAAAGATGGCTAGCCAAATCATGTTGCCATGTTCAATAACCCCTAAAAGCATATAATACTTTGCAAAAAATCCTGCAGTAAGTGGTATGCCAGCAAGTGAAAGAATACAAATAAGCATACCCAAAGCAACAAGTGGGTATTGTTTTGCAAAGCCATTGAAAGCTTCAATTGAATGATCTTTGAACTTTGCAAGAACTGCAAAAATACCAATAGTGGCCAATGAATAAGCAGCGAAATATAATATAAGACCTTGCTTTGCAAATGAATTCATCGCAAAAACGCCCAATAGCATGAACCCTGCCTGTGCAATTGAAGAGTAACTCAACATGCGCTTAAAGCTCTGCTGAAAAACGGCAGTGATATTTCCAATCAGTAAAGTAAAAACTGCTATAATAGCAACAAGTATGCCCCATTCTTCTCTTATATTTCCAAATGCATTTTGAAATAGCTTGAAAAATGCAAAGAATGCAGCCGACTTAACAATCGTTGCCATAAATGAAGTGAATACTGTTGGAGATCCATCATATACATCTGGAGTCCAAAAGTGAAATGGTGCTGCTGATACCTTGAATGACATTGAGCATAACAATAAGATCAATCCTATTGAAAGCATCGGCGTGATTTCTGTGGCACCAATTTGTATGCCTTCAAGCATAAATGTTCCGGCGTTCCCATAAAGAAAAGCAATTCCCATAAGCATCAGACCTGTTGAAAAAGCACCCATTAAAAAATATTTTAATGCAGCCTCATTGCTTTTAAGATTTGATTTTTCACTTCCCGCCAACACATAAAGTGGTATTGAAATTATTTCAATACCGATGAAAAGCATTAACAAGGATTTAAAACCTGCTACAACAGATATACCTGTAATGATAAAAAATATCAATGCATATAAATCCGATACATTGTTTTTGAATGAAGAAACCTGGCTTCCAGAAAGTAAAAAATAAACCAGGGTTGAAAAAAGAATCACTTGGTTAAAAATCAATGAAAATGAATCATACTCTAGCATTCCCTTCGTATCGACATTGAAAAAAAACATACCCAGGTATTCCATCCAATTTACAACCAGCAATAAGATTATTCCTGCAATGGCAACATAGGTAGGGACATTCTTATTTTTAGTGATAAATCCCACATACATCATCAAAACACCCCAAATGGCAGAAAGTATAATAACATTCATATTGTCAACTTTTTTCTATTTAAACGGAAATAATGGAATGCTTGAAGCCGTTTTGATTACGTTAAGAAGAGGCTCTGGATATATTCCAATAGTGAGAATAAAACTAACCAAGATTGAAAAAACTATTATTTGAGTCGTGCTTGCATCAGTGAAACCTTCCGTTACACTATTGGTTGATCCATACAAAACATTCTTTATCATGTTCAAGGTATAGATAGCAGAAAGAATAATACTGATTCCAGCCAATGCAGCTATCCATGGATTGTAGTTGAAAAGCCCGTTGAAAATCATGAATTCTCCAACAAACGCATTTGTTAGAGGAAGCGCGATGTTTGCCATGGCTGCAACAACAAAAAAGACGGATAGGACTGGCGCTTTTGTAGCGATACCGCCCAATTCAGAAATCTTACAAACACCTGTTTGTTTTTCAATCATGTCTGCTACTACCCATAATGCAACAATATTAATTCCATGATTGAACATTTGCAAAATGACACCCTGCATGGCAATATCCTTCAAGGCAAAGACCCCTGCTGCCATCAATCCAATATGCGCAATAGAAGAATACGCTATCAATCTCTTAAGGCTATCTTGTTTTATTGCAATCAAAGAGGCATAGATCATGCCAACTGATATCAATAAGATAATTGGCCCATTGAATTCTTTTACTGCAAGTGGAAATAAAGGTAATAGCCATCTGATAACACCAAATACACCCATCTTAACCATTACGCCACTGAGTACCATTGTAACAGGCGTTGGAGCTTGCTCATAAGCCTCTGGTTGCCATGTATGAAAAGGGACAATTGGCATTTTAATAGCAAATGCTGAAAAGAAAAGAAAAAACAATCCAAACTGCTGTTGTGCTGTTAGCTGCAGTCTGTAAAAAGACACAATACTAAATGATTGATCTTCGGTTTGTAAGTACATGTAAAGTATTCCAATCAAAAGCAACAGGGAACCAATGAATGTATAGATGAAAAATTTAAAAGTTGCTTTGATTCTTTTTTCGCCACCCCAAATGGAAGAAAGAAAATAAACAGGAATGAGTGCGAGCTCCCAGAAAAAATAAAAGACCAGTGCATCGGCAGCCATGAACACGCCCATCAATCCGCATTGAGTAAGCATCAACAATCCGAAAAAAATATGTTCGTTTTTATACTGGTTCTTCTTTACGACCAATAGTACAATCGGAAAGACGATTGCAGTAAGCAAGCAAAGTGTTTTTGTTAATTCATCTAACAAAAAACTAAAGCTACTTCCAAGTCCGTGCAACCAAGCATAACTTACCTGATTCAGGAGCGCATGTTCTGGTTTTGCATATATCATACTGGCTACAACAACAACAACCGAAAGCAGAGAACTTGCCATTGAAACGATTCGCGCCATTCCTTCTTTTTTAAGCAAAAAAGAAAGCAAGCCACCAATCAATGGTAACCAAATCAACAAAGCGGGGAAATTATCAAATGCTGTGAACATATTCAATGTGTTCGATTAATGTTTCCAGAAAAACTGGAAGATGAACAATAATATAAGTGAAATAACCATTATCAATACATAAGAGCCAACCTGACCACTTTGCAATAATCTCAACTGCCTTGCACTGTATTGAACTGATTTACCCACACCATTTACAAAACCATCAATAACTTTAGTGTCAACAACTTTATTGAAAAATGAAGCAACATGCCCAATGGGTTTAATAATTAAAGCTTCATATAATTCATCAACATACCATTTGTTTGCAAGGAATTTTGAAATAGTTGACTCTTCTTTTTCTGAAGGTTGATAGCTAGCAAATTTTCTTGAAGCAAAAAATATCATAATTAAGATAAGAAATACTAAAACACCCATTAACATCAATTCAGTACTATGTGATAGATGAACAACTTCATGAGAAGTTGAATGCACTGACCCTAAAACAGGATTCAAAAAGTTTGAGAGTAGGTGTGCGTTTTCTGCAAACACACTTGGCACACCCACAAATCCACCTACAATTGAAAGCAATGCAAGAACAATCAATGGCATTGTCATAGCAACAGGAGATTCATGCAAGTGCTTTGCCTGGTGATCTGTTCCCCTGAATGTTCCTGAGAATGTCAGAAAATACAACCTGAACATGTAAAAGGCAGTCATGAGGGATGTAACAACACCAAGTACATAATAGATTGGATTCTTTTGTAACGCAGCTGTCAATATTTCATCCTTGGAAAAAAATCCTGCAAATGGTGGTATCCCTGAAATAGCCAATGTGCCAATCAAAAAAGTGATATGAGTTATTGGTAAATACTTACGCAGTCCTCCCATTTTTGTCAAGTCCTGCTCATGGTGCATTGCGTGAATTACACTTCCTGCTCCCAAGAACAACAATGCCTTAAAGAATGCATGCGTCATCACATGAAAAACGCCGGCTGTATATGCACCTACACCCAAGGCTACAAACATCAGTCCGAGTTGACTCACTGTTGAATAGGCAAGTACTTTCTTAATATCGTTTTGTTTCAACGCAATAGTAGCAGCAAGCAATGCTGTTGCCATTCCAATTATTGTTATTACATCCTGCGTATGAGGTGCCATTGAATACATTACGTTGCTCCGGGCAATCATATAGATACCAGCAGTAACCATGGTAGCGGCATGTATCAGTGCTGACACGGGTGTTGGTCCTGCCATTGCATCAGGCAACCATGTATACAAAGGAATCTGTGCAGATTTTCCCATGGCACCTACAAAAAGCAATAAGGTGATGCAGGTAATTGTATATAAAGAAGCAGATGATACCTGAGGAAATAATTCAAGATATGATACGGTTCCAAATTGTGACAACATCCAAAAAATAGCCAATAGAAATCCGAGGTCGCCTATCCTATTCATCACAAATGCCTTTTTAGCAGCATTGTTATAGTCATTGTTTTTAAACCAATATCCTATCAAGAGATAAGAGCAAAGTCCAACGCCTTCCCAACCAATGAACATGATAACAAAATTGGCGCCAAGAATTAGCATCAACATTGAGAAAATAAAAAGATTGAGGTATGCAAAATACCTAGCAAAATGCGGAACTGTTTCCTCATGCATGTATGATGAAGAATAAATATGTATCAATGAACCTATACCTGTAATGATTAATAAAAAGAGTGAACTCAGCTGATCAACCTGAAATGAAAACTTAATATCGAGACCGCCAGCATGAATGAAATCGAAATAATTAATTACCATCGGAACGAATCCTGGTGCTGCTGCCTCTCTAAAAACAAGCAGGCTTAAAAGGAATGATGCAATCAACGTTCCGCAACCAACAATGGAAACAAGGGCACGAGACAAAATATTTCTTCCCAGTCCGTTGATCAGAAATCCAACCAAGGGCAAAACCGGAATAAGAAAAACAAATTTATTCATATAAAAAATTAATACGTATCAAACTAGGATGATGAATCAATGTTTTAACCTGTTCAAAAAATTGATATCAACAGAATGTATATTTCTATACAACATCACAATGATTGCCAATCCCACCGTTACTTCTGCTGCCGCCACTACCATAATAAAAAAAACAAAAAGCTGTGCTTCCGTACCAACAGTTGTTGATGCATCAAGCGCATAGGCTGCAACATGGTGCATTTTCGAAAAAGCTACCAACAAGACATTTACCGCATTCAACATCAGCTCTATGCACATGAATATGATGATTGCATTGCGCCTTGTCAACACTCCCACAATACCGATGGTAAAAAGTGCAATCGAAAGAAAGATGTAATAATTTATTGGCATGGAAATTCTTTTCTTTTATGATTTTAGATTGGCCGATTCTTTTCTTCCTAGTATCACGGCGCCTACCATGGCACTAAGAAACAGCACACTGCTTATTTCAAATGGAATTACATAATCAGTGAAAAGTACCTTTCCAAGATTTTGGATTAATCCAATTCCACCTTCCAAATCTGATACACCACTAATGCTTCCTTTATTATCTTTAAGTGCAGCCACCAAAATCAACAATAAACTTCCACCTGATACAATGGCGGCCAACCTTAACCAACGATTTTTTTGGGGTTCGCTTTCAGTGTTCATGTTCATCAACATAATCACGAAAAGAAACAGCACCATGATGGCTCCTGCATAAACAATTAAATTAACGATGGCTAGAAACTGTGCATTCATCAAAATATAGTGACCAGAGATGGCGAAAAAAACCACAATCAGCCACAAAACGCTGTGCACGGGGTTCTTACTGAATACAACCATCAGTGCGCCGAAGAGCGACAACCCTGTTAGAAACCAAAAAAGCAATTCTGCAACTGGCATAATTGTATTTTATTTTTTTAATTTTTCCACTCTTGAAACCCTGGCTGCATCATAGCCTTCCTTATCGTTTATTGGATGTGGTATCAACAATTCATCCTTGGAATAGATAAAACTTTTGCGGGTAAAATTTGAAGGAGCAAAAGTTTCTGAAAGGTAAATAGCATCCTTTGGACAAGCTTCTTCACACAATCCACAAAAAATACAACGCAACATATTGATCTCATATTTTGCTGCATATTTTTCCTCACGATATAGGTGCTCTTCATTTTTTTGTCTTTCTGCACCTTCCATCGTAATGGCTTCAGCAGGACAAGCTACTGCACACAAACCACAGGCAGTACAGTTTTCTCTTCCTTCCTCATCACGGTTCAGCACCTGCAAACCCCTGAATACAGGGCTAAAAGGGCGCTTTTCTTCAGGATACCTAATAGTTGCTTTTTTCTTGAAGATATGGGAGAAGGTGATGGCCATACCCTTGAAGATGGCAGGTAGGTACAACCTCTCCATGAAACTGAGCGGTTGTTGCTCCAATACTTTTACGCGGTTCGTTAATGATGCCATAATTTATTTATTAAACCACAATATTACTATTGCAGTGATAATCATATTTGCCAATGCAAGTGGAATAAGTTTCTTCCAACCCAAATCCATTAGTTGATCATAACGGAATCTTGGAATCGTCCATCGAACCCACATGAATAGGAAAAGGAAAAAGGCAATTTTGGAGAATAGCGAAACAAATCCCAACATTGCCACGATGTTATCGCCCCAGCTCAATGCAAGGGTTGCCTCATTTACAAATGGAATATCATAGCCTCCAAAAAACAACGTAGAAACGACAGCACTTGAAATAAACATGTTTACATATTCAGCAAAAAGATAGAATCCAAGTTTCATTGAAGAATACTCCTGATGATAACCAAAGTTTAATTCGTTCTCTGCTTCAGGAAGATCAAATGGAGTTCTATTACATTCAGCAAAAACACAAATAAGAAAAATCAAAAATCCAAGAGGCTGATAAAGAACATTCCAACCTAAGAAACCACCCCAACCGCCACTCATTTGTTGTTCAACGATTGTCTTCATACTCAAAGAACCTGTCATCATTAGCAGGGCTATCAGAGACAAACCCATTGCCAATTCATAGGAAATAATTTGCGAAGCACCACGTACAGCAGCAATGAGTGAGAATTTATTATTAGATGACCAACCACCAATCATGATTCCATAAACACCCAAGCTTACTACACCAAAAACATACAATATTCCAATGTTTACATCAGCGATCTGAAGACTCACTTCTCGTCCAAAAATATGAATGCTGCTACCCCATGGTATTACTGCACTTGTTAACATGGCCGTCACCATTGACAAGGCAGGTCCCATTACAAACAAAAGTTTATTGGAAGTAAGGGGTATGATTTCCTCTTTGAAAAAAAGTTTTAAGCCATCTGCTAGTGGCTGCAATAAGCCAAAAGGACCAGCACGATTAGGTCCTACCCTGTCTTGCATCACAGCTGCAACTTTTCTTTCAGCATAAGTGGTATACATTGCGATAACAAGAGAAAATGTAATGATGCCTCCGATCAAAAGAAGTTTTTCCAGTATCAACATCATATCAACTTGCAACATTTCCATTGTGTCAGGATTTTTTTGTTGAATGATTATATGTAGCTGAAGTAGCTGGACCATCAATCGCGCTTAAATCAATTGATGGATCATTTACTTCACTGACACTATGAATATCCATTAGCAACTTAGGCTTGCGGCCTTCGTGCACCGCTGAAAAAGTTTCTGTTGGTTTTTTCATGCCTTCATAATGACCTTGAGAAATCACAGAATGCCTACTTACATGTGTTGGTCCTTCAATGGTCCAATCAGCAGATTGTTTTTTCTTAAAACGACATTCATTGCAAATCCAATCTTCCACTTCTCCCCACTGGTCTTTTCTTGCTGTAACGCGTAAAACCTCTTCACCACGCTGCCACAGCGTTACTTTTCCTGAACAGCATTTACATTCACGGTGGGCATTGACTGGCTTTGTGAACCACACGCGGTTTTTGAAACGAAATGTTTTATCTGTTAATGCACCAACAGGACAAACATCGATTACATTTCCAATGAAGTCATTGTCGAGTGCCTTTTCAATATGCGTTGCAATTTCCGAATGATCGCCACGGCTTAAGATGCCATGCACTCTTTTATTGGTAAGTTGATCAGCAGTAAACACACAACGATAACAAAGTATACACCTTGTCATGTGCAACTGAATATATGGACCGAGGTCATGCTTATCAAATGTTCTGCGTTTAAATTCATAACGGGTTCCTTGCTTGCCATGCTCGTATCCAAGGTCTTGTAGATGACACTCGCCGGCTTGGTCGCAAATAGGACAATCAAGTGGATGATTAAGAAGAAGAAATTCAACAACACCATTTCTTGCATCCTCAACTTTCGGACTGGTCATATTTTTCACTTCCATTCCATCCATCACACCTGTTCTGCAACTAGCAACCAACTTAGGCATAGGCCTTGGATCTGCTTCGCTACCCTTACTTACTTCAACCAAACAGGTACGGCATTTACCGCCACTGCCTTCTAGTTTAGTATAATAACACATTGCAGGTGGAACTACATCACCACCAATCATCCTTGCAGCTTGCAGGATAGTTGTTCCCATAGGTACATCAATACTGATGTTATCGATGGTTACTTTTATTTTTTTGACTTCTTCGGCCATAGTTGTTTATTGAAGGGGCTAGCCCTGAATATTATTTTTATGAAACCAAGCTTAATTCATTTGCATAGTTTGCCAACCCGTAATTCTGTTGCTTACAAAGCTCCGGATTGTTCACATGCCATTCAAACTCATCTCTGAAATGTCTTATTGCTGCTGCAACTGGCCAAGCAGCTGCATCACCTAATGGACACATTG
>CAMBGO010000017.1 GCA_945866165.1 Chitinophaga pinensis
CTACATTGAGCCAGGTGGATACCTTCGTTTGAAAAACTTAAGTGTTGGTTACAACATGCCTTCAAAAACTGTAAAGAAAATTGGTTTAGACAAACTTCGTCTATACGCTCAAGCTCAGAACATTCTGACCATTACAAAGTACACTGGTCTAGATCCTGAGATTGGAAACTTCAACACAGGTAGGGGTGATTATAGGAACCAGGCCGTTGACTACAACATGGGTGTAGATTCAGGTAACTTCCCAGTTCCAAGAATGATCACCTTTGGTATCAACGCTTCGTTCTAATCAACACTAACCAATCGCGAACAAGAAAAAATGAAAAAGATGAAAAATAAATTTTTAAAATTCTCAATTGCTATCTTATTGTTGGCAACTGGAATCTGGGCTTGTAAAAAGAGCTTCCTAGATACTTCGCCATACGGTCAGTATGGTGATGACCAATTGTTGAGTGCCAAAGGTATAGACGCTGTATTGATCGGTGCCTATGGTATGCTCGACGGTGAATCTCAATTTAAATACGGTGAAAACTGGTTTACTCCAGTTACAAACTGGGTATATGGTGATATCGCTTCTGATGATGCCTACAAAGGAACTGATGCGAATGATCAGCCTCCTATGACAACCGTAGAAACTTATAACACCATTCCTTCTACACAAGGTTTGTATGCAAGGTGGATTTCCATCTATGATGGTATTGCACGTTCAAATGATGTTATCAGGATCATTAAAAAGACAAAAGAAAAGGCTGCAGGCGAACTTTCAGCTGCAGACGAAAGCAGGTTATTGGCTGAAGCAAGATTTATCAGAGGCTTCCAACATTTTGAGGCTATCAAAATGTGGAACAACATTCCAGTAATGTCTGATACTGCAACAGCTAATCCAGGTAACCCTGGCGGTGCTGATGCTGGTTGGAAATTCATTGAAGAAGATTTCAACTTTGCTTATGCAAATCTTCCTGCAACACAATCACAAGCTGGTCGTGTTCACAAATGGGCTGCTGGAGCATATCTAGCTAAAGCTTATTTGTTCCAAAAGAAATATTCTCAGGCATTAGCATTGTTCAATACAATCATTGCATCTGGTGTGAACGTAAGCGGTACCAAATTTGGTCTACAAGATGCATATTGGAAGAACTACGATGCTCGTTTTGAAAATTCTCAAGAGTCTGTTTTCTCTGTACAGATGGCAGCTCAAGGTTCACAAGAAGGTGATGGTAACAGGGGATATGGTCTTGCCTTCCCTTATGGTACTTTCGATGCTGGATGTTGCGGATTCTTGCAGCCTTCACAAAACCTAGTGAACGCACACAAAACACAGAATGGTTTGCCATTGCTCGGAACATTCAACCTTGTTGATGTGAAGAATGACGAAGGAAAAGCTTCTGCTGATGCTTTCACTCTTGGTAATGAAACAGTTGACCCACGTCTTGACTGGTCAACTGGTCGTCGTGGTGTTCCATTCTGGGATTGGGGAGCTCACCCAGGTGCTAACTGGATCCGTGACGTAGGATACGCCGGTCCATATAGTCCTAAAAAGCACGTTTATGCAGCTGCTGATATCAATAGCTTCACTGCAAACGGTTGGAAAAACATGACAGCTAAGAACTACAACGCAATGCGCTATTCAGATCTTCTCTTGATGGCTGCTGAGTGTGAAGTAGAAGTAGGGTCACTTGAAAATGCACGTGCACTTGTAAACCAAGTTCGTACAAGGGCTGCTAATCCTGCAAGTAAAATTGCTGGAAGTCCTGCTAACTACGATGTTAAGAACTATACTGCGGCTTGGACTAGCAAAGATGTTGCAAGAGAAGCAGTTCGTTTTGAAAGAAGGCTTGAACTTGCTATGGAAGGACATAGGTTCTTTGACTTAGCTCGTTATGGTGCTGATTATATCAAGACTACACTTAATGCTTATCTTGAAGTTGAGAAGAATAAAAGGATTTACCTTAAGGCATCTTCTGGCTTCCCAGATAGACATCGTTTCTATCCAATTCCAGAAAGAGCAATCGTACTTTCAAAAGGTACATTGAAGCAAAATCCTGGTTATTAATTTATAGCTAACTATAGTATAAAAGGCGCCAATTTATTGGCGCCTTTTTCTTTTGGTTGAATATCTTTACAGCCTATTATATTCAAATAACATCATCATGTCATTTCAGAAGTATTCTTTTCTTTCAGTTTGTGCATTCTTCCTTCTCCTGTTTTTTGCTTCTTGCAATAATGACAAGGTATTTAAGCTCATTGATGCTTCTGATAGTGGGATCACATTCAATAATAAAATAATAGAAGATAGTGCAGTAAACCCTATGAATCTTGAATTCATCTACAATGGTTCTGGCGTTGCTGTAGGCGATTTTAATACAGACGGCTTACCTGATTTATATTTTACTGGTAGCAGGGTAAAAAATGAATTATATATTAACCAAGGGAAATTCAAATTCAAAAATGTAACTGATAAATCTGGCACAGCTTCAGAAGCATATTGGAGTTCATCAGCTTCTGTTGTTGATATTAACAATGACGGGAAACCAGACATCTATGTTAGCAATTCCGTTGCAAAGAATAGTCTGTATCGAACAAACCAATTCTTTTTAAATATGGGTCTCGATAAAGAAGGTAATCCCATATTTAAAGATGTAGCAGCTGAATATAATCTCGCTGATACAGGGCATACTGTTATGACTGTTTTCTTTGATTATGATAAGGACGGAGATTTGGATGCTTACATGCTCAATACACAACCAATTGAACGTTCTCCAACAATATATCAAAACTTAGCCCAGGACTCAATAACGTATAGCAATGATAAGTTAATGCGAAATGACTTTGATTCAGTATTGGGACATCCTATTTTTACAGATGTTTCACTTCAAGCTGGTATTTCATTGCCAGGATATGGATTGGGTGTCAATATTACCGATATCAACCATGATGGATGGAAAGATATTTTTGTTACAAACGACTTTAATAACAGCGATCATCTTTTCATTAATGATCAACATGGTGGTTTTACAGAGCAATCAAAAAAATATTTCAAGCATTCGAGCTACAACGCGATGGGGAATGATGTGAGTGACATTAATAATGATTGTTTGCAGGATGTCATTACAGTAGATATGCATGCGAAAGATAACTATCGCAAAAAGATGAATATGAATGCCAATAGTTATCAAGGCTATATGAATCTTTTGCGCTATGGGTATAATATTCAATACGTTCGTAATACGCTACAGCTCAATCAAGGATTTATCAACTCAAATAAAAACGATACTTCTAACAGACCTGTTTTTAGTGAGGTAGCTTTTATGGCTGGTGTTGCAGAAACAGATTGGAGTTGGTGTCCAACCATTGCAGATTTTGATAATGACGGATTGAGGGACATGCTTATTACCAACGGCTATCCCCGCGATGTAACTGACAATGATTTTGTATCATATCGAACTGAAGCTAGTCGATTCGCGTCATGGGATAATTTATTAGAGCATATCCCGCAGATTAAAATTCCGAATTATGCTTTTAAAAACAATGGCTCATTGACATTTGATGATGTGACAGATCAGTGGGGATTGGAGCAGCCATCTTTTTCAAATGGAGCAGTTTCGGTTGACCTAGATGGCGACGGCGATCTTGATTATGTTGTAAACAACATCAATGATCCAGCTTCGGTATATGAAAATACCCTGTCTGAAAAAAAAGAACTGAATAATTATCTTCAATTTTCATTTAATGGAAGCAGTCAAAACAGAGATGGGTATGGAACTGAATTGATTCTATTTTATGAAAAAAATAAAAAGCAGTATACAGAATACACTCCTTTTCGTGGTTATTTGAGTTCTCTTGAACCACTTGTTCATTTTGGATTGGGAAAAACTGCTTCTGTCGATTCTATCAAAGTTATTTGGCCTGATGGTAAGCAGCAAGTACTGAAAAATATAAAGGCTAATCAACGGATCAAACTAGAATACGCAAATGCAGTGTCGACATCATCCGATCCATTTGATTTTCTTTACCCAAAAACAACTTCACTATTTGCAGATGTATCAGATTCATTAGGCATCAACTATGTTCATGCTGAATCAGATTTTATTGATTTCAATGTTCAGAAATTATTGCCCCATAAACTTTCTGAGTACGGTCCAGGGTTGGCTGTAGCAGACCTCGATGGAAATGGAACAGATGATATCATCATAACCGGATCTTATCCGAATAAATCAACCATCTTGTTGCAACAAACTGATGGTCAATTCAAAAAAGATTCATTGCCTTATACAGCAGGTATTAATCCACACGCAGACGAAATGGGCGTGCTGGCTTTTGATGCTGACAAGGATGGCGATCAAGATATTTATTTTTCAAGCGGGGGATATGAACGCCAATCGAATTCCCCTTCATACGCTGATCATTTTTTCATCAATCAGGGGAATGGAAAGTTTATAGAGGACAGTACTACAATGCCTTCTAACTATGCTAGCAAATCATGTGTAAGGGCAGCTGATATTGATCATGATGGAGACCTTGATCTTTTTCTTGCAGGAAGGGTCGACCCATGGAAATATCCTGCATCGGTTTCATCATTTATATATAGGAATGATT
This sequence comes from Chitinophaga pinensis, assembly GCA_945866165.1. Classification (GTDB taxonomy): domain Bacteria; phylum Bacteroidota; class Bacteroidia; order Chitinophagales; family Chitinophagaceae; genus Pollutibacter. The sequence goes on from CAMBGO010000017.1 coordinate 4,594, forward strand.
CCAAGCAAGGAAAGATAAAGTTTACGGATGTTACTGCTGAAGTTGCACCAGGACTTCAACAAGTGGGTTTAACATGTGATGCAATTTTCACTGACTTCGATAATGATGGTTGGGAAGACTTGATATTGGTAGGTGAGTGGATGCCCATCATGAGCTTTAAAAATAACAATGGCAAGTTTATTGATCAGACTGCTAGCGCTGGAATTATTTCTCAAACAGGATTTTGGTCAAGTATTGTATCATCTGATTTTGATAACGATGGCGATATGGATTATGCAGTGGGCAACATGGGAATGAATAGTTTTTATAGAGCATCATCAACCTATCCTGCTAAGATATATGGGAAAGATTTTAATGGCGATGGAAATTATGATGGAGTGCCCACACTGTTTTTGCCTTCAAGCTATCAAGACAAAACAATCAGGGAGTTTCCGGCACAAACCAGGGATGATATGATCAAACAAATGATCTCGATGCGTGCAAAATTTCCAAATTATAATTCTTATGCCAATTCAACCATCGATAAGGTATTTACAATAGAGGAGATGAAAGGTGCTGTTGTGAAAAAGGCTACCAATTTTAATTCATCGATATTGATAAATGATGGGAAAGGCAAATTCAATCTTCACTCAATGCCAGAAGGCGCGCAATTTGCTAACATAACTGGAATGGTTACAGATGATTTCAATGGTGATGGTAATGCGGATATATTGCTTTGCGGGAATGATTATGGCACTGAAATTTCTGTTGGCCGATATGATGCAATGAATGGAATGTTGATGAAAGGCGATGGGAATGGTAATTTTAATGTCACGAGCATCGTGGAAAGCGGAATCTACATTCCTGGAAACGCAAAGGCCATGGTGAAATTATTAGGGCCTAATCAAACCTATACTATTGTTACTTCTCAAAATAGAGGTCGATTGAAAATTGCAAGGTTAAAGGGAAACACTGAATTTATAAGGCCACTAAGCAATGAAAAAAATGCCGTGATTGAATACATGAATGGGAAGAAGCAAAAAATTGAATTTCCATTTGGAAGTGCTTATTTATCACAGTCATCACGCTTGATACTCGCTTCAGCAGGCATCAAAAAAGTAACATTTCAAAGCCTTGATGGAAAGACAAGAATTGTTAATAGGTGATTGTTTATTTGTTGCCCGTTACAATGCCTGTATAATAAAGAGAGTAAACAGAATCTTTTACGTTCTTGAAAAAGACATGAAGGTCTTTTCTGTAAACACCTATGATGCCTTTTCTTGTATCGTATGATACGCGGATCTCTCCATATGCTCCGTCTTCAATTGATGAAGAATCATATCCATTTATGATAGTACAGTCACATCCTGGAATGACCTGTGAAATGCTGATGCTTTTTCCTGTTTCATTTTTGAATCGATAGCGCATATCTACCTTGCCTCCGTATTCAACCTTGCCCAAATCCAATAGAATTGAGTCAAACGAAATGATTTCTTCTTGATTGGGAAAATTGCAGGAAACCAAGATTAGCAATGAAAATATAAGGACAACTTTCATATGTCTAATTTAAGATTCTTATAAAATTCATAAGGGTAAAATAGTTAATTTTACAGTAATAAAAAATCTGTTTATGCAAAGGGCACTGATTAGTTCAATCTTTTTTTTATTCATTTTATCCTGTAGTCAAAAAGAAGAAAAGGTTGTTGTGGATCAATCATCTGTTGAGCAAATGCATCAGCTGGCCCAGAGTTTAAACAACATCATTGTATATGATATCTTTTCTCCTCCTGTTGCTAGCAGAATATACGCCTATGCATCGTTGGCAGCTTATGAATCAATTCGAAATCTGGATACAAGCTATCCATCTTTGACTGCACAATTGAATGATTTTGGTAAGATGCCTTCACCTCAAGCAGGTAAAGAGTATGATTATAGGATTTCTGCCATTACTTCATTTTTTAGTATCGCGAAGAAGCTCACATTCACAAAAGATTCCACTGTTACCATTGAAAAAGAAATGATTGATTCCTTGTCATTAGGAATATCAGAAAAAATTGTAGATCGTTCAATTGCATACGGTGCTGCCATTGCAGACTCAATTCTTGCAAGGTCATCGCGTGATCATTACAAACAAATACAGGGCATGCCGAGGTATACCATAACTGAACTAAGCGGTAAATGGAAAAACACTCCACCTGATTACCTCGATGGCATACAACCTTATTGGAATAAAATGAGAACACTTGTAATGGATAGCGCATCTCAATTTAAGCCCCTGCCTCCGCCAGTAGTGAGCCCTGACAAAAAAAGCGATTTCTATAAAGAAATGAAAGAAGTGTTTGATATGAATAAAGCGTTGAATGACTCGACCAAAGAAGTGGCTCGCTTTTGGGATGACAATGCATCAGCTACTACCCATGTAGGACATCTCATGTATACTACTAAGAAACCTAGTCCGGGCGGACATTGGATCAATATCACCGCTATTGCATGCAAGCAATCCAATTTTAATTGGGTGCTATCCGCACAAGCCTATGCAATGACATCGATTGCGATGTATGATGGTTTTATTTCTTGTTGGGATGAAAAATTCAGGAGTGAATATGTTAGACCTGTAACTGCTATCAACGAATTTATAGACCCCAATTGGGAACCACTTTTGCAAACACCCCCATTTCCTGAATATACCAGTGGCCATAGTGTGGTATCGTCATCAATTGCGAATGTGCTGACCAAGATTTTTGGAGAAAACTTTGCATTCACTGATAGTTATGAAAAACCATATATCGGTCTAGAGCGAAGTTTTCCATCATTTATCAAGGCTTCAGAAGAAGCTTGTATCAGTAGGATGTATGGGGGCATACATTTTCGTTCTGCAGTTGTAAATGGGAAAACACAGGGTAGGGCGCTGGGTGATTTCATCAATTCCAAGATCAAGATAAAATAGGCAGTATGCACAATAGAATATTTCTGTATAGTTTTCAGTTAACTGTTTTACTACTTGTTTTTTGCATTGTTTCACAAGGGCAAGAAAAAAATGGGCTTAATATTGATTCTATTCTAAATAAGAATTTCGACAAAAATGATCCTTATAATGGCGTCATACTGATTGCAGAAAAAGGGAAAACCATTTTTCAACAAGCGTATGGTTACCGAGATATTGAAACGGGTGTTAAGTTAAAAGTTGACGACGTATTTGAATTGGCTTCAGTTTCTAAGCAGTTCACAGCAATGATTATCATGCTGCTTCGGCAAGAAGGAAAATTAAACTATGATGATCCAGTAGAAAAATATTTATCTATTCCATACAAGGGTATTACCATTCGTAATTTATTAAATCATACAAGTGGGTTACCAGATTACCAGGAGATCATGGACAAGCATTGGGATAAGTCAAAAGCAGCAGGAAACAATGATATACTTGAATATATAAATAAATATGCGCCGCCTGTATTATTTGTTCCCGGTGCAAAATATGAATACAGCAATACGGGTTATGTATTGTTAGCAAGCATTGCCGAGAAAGCAAGCGGAGAAGATTTTTCTATGATGCTTCGAAAGAGAATTTTTTCTAAGTTGAATATGAAGTATACTGACATTCGTACTGTTTCAGAAAAAAAGAAATTACCTAATTTGGCATATGGTCATATGTTGGTGGAAGGCGCCACTGATTATAAAAAAGCAGATTCGTTTCCATCGTCAAACTATACCATTTGGCTTGGTAATAGGGAAGGTCCAGGCAGAATCAGTTCAACTGCACAAGATCTTTTGAAATGGGATCGCGCTCTTTATGATAGATCATTTTTAACCCCTGCAATGATCAGTGAAGCATTCAAACCTGCAGTATTGAATGATGGAAAATTATCTCAATATGGTTTTGGATGGGATCTTGTTAACGATCAACGATTTGGGAAGGTGGTAGAACACAATGGAGATAACCCAGGATATAAAACACAGATAGTGCGTTATGTTGATGCGGATAAGACCATAATTTTATTATGCAATAATGCGCATGCTAATTTTCCAACATTATTGGTTGCACTTAAAGTCTATATTTCCTCTACGGTAAATTAATCATCAATTAAATATATCGCTGCTCAAGTGTTTAAACGCTTCCATGGCACCCATGTATTCGCAGGTTCTTGCACCAGCCTTGTTTGCATTGCTGAAAAAACTGATCCAACTATTTATATCTAGGGAAAGAATTTCCTCTTTTGAGTAACCGATCAATTGATAGAGTAGAGCACCAACAAAAGCATCTCCTGCACCTGTAGTATCTACAGGATTGACTTCTATACTCGAAACCAAGTGTGTACGTTGTTGGAAACCAAGCAGGGTTCCATCTTTTCCAAGGGTAATAGCAAATACACCATTTGATTTTTCTGAAAAAACAAGAGCAGCTTCATCAACAGATTTTTTCCCAGTTAACAACAAAGCCTCTTCATCACTTACCTTAAAAAAATCAGAATGGGAAATGAATTCCCATGAATGTTTTATGAATGCTTCTTGGTCATTACCGAAAAGCAAGTGTCTGTAGTTTGGATCAAAGCTTATAAAGAGACCAGATTCTTTCGACTTCATCAACATGTTTTTATAAGTTGACTGAAGTGGGCCGGGGAGAAATCCTGTTGCAGAACCGAAGTGTGCAATACCGAATGAACTGATATCGATTGAATTTACATCTTCATCATTTAGCATACCATCTGCGCCTCTATTAAAATAAAAATCCCTTTCACCATTTTCAAGCAGTGACACAAAAGCAAAGGTGGTGAAGTGATCAGGATCTTGGATGACATGTTGTGTTCCAATCTTGAATTCTTTCATCACTTCAATAAGGTGAGTTCCAAAAGGGTCTTTTCCAACCTTTGCCGACATCTCGACTTCACCACCTAACGCTGCAATCGCTGCTGCTACATTGGTTGGGGCACCACCGGGCTTCTTTAAAAAATGTTGACCATCTTTTAATGAACTCCCTTTATCCGTGCATATCATATCGATCAACGCCTCGCCAATGCACAGGATTTTTTTATTAACGCCAAGATTCGATGTTGTAGTCATTAGTTGTCTGTTATCTGTTGTCGGTTGTATGTTATCTGTTTTCTTTTGTCTTACATCTTATGTCTCATGTCTGAATTCTGACATCTGATTTCTGACTTCTGACTTCTTTTGTCTTACATCTTATGTCTCACGTCTATTTATACAACTGATTAAACACAAACTTAAACGCACCATGTGTTTGCGCCCGGAAAGTTATTTCAGGACCAAACGCATATAGTGTACCCTTTCCCACTTTTGCTGAAAAGGCTGCAATTCCATCTTTCAAATAGGATTGTCCCCAAGCCCAACCGCTGCGAAAGGTTTTATCGGATGAAAACCAAGCAATAGGCTTAATTAATCCGCTTGCCTGTGCATCTGGTGTGATGTTGAAAACAGGACTGGCTTCAAAGTAAACATCTGTCTTGTTATTCATGCCCCATGCAGGTTGTGATTCATTGTTCACTGTAATCTGCATAATACTACCAGGGATATAAAATTTTTCACTTGGAAGGTCTCTTTCCTTTCCATTTGCCGTTTCAGTAAGTGCATTGCGGACAGGGAGGTTCAAGTGGTAAGCAAGTGAACTGCTATTGCCTATTGTTAAGATGCTACCACCTTCTTCCAAGAATTTTTTTAGTTCAGGAATTGATTTGGCTATTGTCAAGTTTCCTATGGTACGCTTGAATTCTTCAGGTGTATCTTCTGGCTTAGGACCAATAGGTGCTCTAGCATCGGCTCTGAGTGAAGGCATGGCACCTTCAACAAAAAGGATCAAGTCGTATTTCTCATTTAGATTGCCTTTGTCGATATCAGATGCAAAGATCACTTCAGCATTGAAATGATATTGTTCAAATATCCAACGCATCCAGCCTGAAGCCATTGATCCACCATACACATCCCAAAGAGCGATTCTCGATGGTTTTATTTCTTTTAGAGAAGTTGGTTTTTTATTGATTCCCACAACATCTGCTCCTAATGAAGATGCTTGTTGTTGGATCCAATCTTTTGCTTGCTTGCCAACATAAAAAGAACCCATTGTAGTTCCATTTATTTTTTCTTCGGTACGATAAACAGGGATTCCTTTTTTCAATAATTCATTCACAGCGATGAATGCATGATTGTTGGCTGCATTCAATAGGTAGCCGGCTTTTGCATTGTTGACTTCAATCTTTCCTATCAATGGCTGTGTTTCACCTTCAGGAATTTTATTGAATGGCCCATCAACATTTTCAAGGAGCCTGTCAAATGTAACTCCCATTGAATAGGCAAGTGTCCATCCTGCTGCATCATAAGGAGGTACAGGAGGTCCACCTGGATATTGAAAATCATTTGGATGATCTTGTGGTTCAAATAAATCGATGATATGTGGACGGAAAGCCTGATTTGTTTTTATTATATATGATCCTGCAGGATAGGATTTACCTGCAGCAGAAAATGCACTAGATGATTTGTGAACAACAATGCCTGTGCGTATCAATGCATTTACAAACCTTGTTGCAGTAGCGAAGTCGGCTTGGCCAGATGAAAGAATATAGGTTCTTGCATCTCTGTAGTTTGGATTTTTCAACACAGTGTCATACAATCGCTGTGGAATATTCTGAGTATTTCTTCCCCAGCTTTCGGGCGTTTCACTTGGTGGAGTTGGTGGTTTTGTTTGTTGTTCTTTTTTATAGAGCTCTGCAATTTCATCTGAGCGTTTTGGATAGAGTGTCCAGTTGTCACGTTGTCCTTTCTCAATTGAATTTTTTCCCATGCGGTAGATGTTGAAAAGCAGTTCATCGCGGTTACGAACGGCATAGTTCAACACTGCATAGTTTAATGAAACAGAATAGTCGATTGAATTTCTGAAATACCATTTGCGTGGGGTGATTGGAAAGGGATTGGCGCTACTTGGGATTAATCTTGAAGGCACAATAGGAATTGTTGATGGTGTTGGACTACCAATGATTTCTGTAAGCAGACCTATCATGTTATGAAAATAAGTTGTGGTACGAAGTCCACCATTATACCATGTAGAATACGGTGAACCTGCACGTTGGGTAAAGCCTGGCTTATCCTCTTTATTAAGTCTGTTAATCATGGCAGCACCTACAGCATCAAGGCTCGTCATCACCAGTGGATCAAAAACATAGTTGAAAGGATCACGGAAAGGAGGACCTGCTACAACTGCACCGGGAGGTCCCGTTTGGTGGTGGTTGTACATGATCTGCGGCATCCATTCAACAAAGAGTTGCCTTGCCATGTTTTGAGTTTCCTTTAAGTTCAGCATGTAGAAGTCGCGGTTATTATCATGACCAGCATACTTCTCATAAAGTCTTGGAAGATATTGTGTTGTTCTTTTAGCAGTATCTGCATTGCGCATATACCAGTTTGAAACCAATTCTTGTCCATCAGGATTTGCATGCGTTAGGAGAATGATTACATTGTTTAAAATAATTTTAGTTTCATCATCATTTCTACTGTTAAGTTGGTATGCCATTTCAATCAGTTGGTGGGCGCCTACCACTTCGGTTGCATGCAAGCCGCCATCAATCCAAACAACGGCCTTGCCTTCAGCAGCAAGTGCTTTGGCTTCCATTTCATTCAGTCCTTCTGCTCTTGCTAATTTTTGTGAAATGGACTTATATTTATCAAGCAGCTTGTGGTTTTCAGGCGAGGTAATAATCATCATCCATTGTGAACGGCCTTCCTCTGTTTTTCCTAATTCCACCAGCTTGGCCCTTTCAGATACAGATGCAATTTTTTTCAGGTATGCTTCGGTGGCTGTGTAATTTGCCAGCATATAGTTGTCGCCAATTGAAAACCCAAAATGCTCTTTTGGACTTGGAATGCTTTGGGCTTGAATTGATCCAAGCTGAGTAAGAAATAAAATGAGTAGAAGGCTTTTGATGAATCGTGCCATGTGATAAAGTTTTGGTCAGTGAATTTAAGTGATTGCACCGATGAATATTTGATGATATTCGATTAATTTCCAATCACCCTTGGATGTCAGCCTGTCGCTCCGCCCCAGCCTGTCATCTCATACCGACGATCTCGCTTCGCTTGATATCGGGATGTGACAGCTGTCCAGGAGGGGAGTCTTTTATTTCAATGTTGATTATTAAAACTTAAGTTAGATTGAAGTTCTGTGTGAACAATAATACTTTTTTCACTTAAACACAACCTGCTTACCAGTTTTTGCAGACTCTCTTGCGGCATCAAGAATTTTAACTACCATGATATTGTTCTCAAGTGAATATGGACTATTTGCAGGCACTGTTATTTTTTTTCTGATGGCATCTGCAAAGTATTTGAATGGATCTGTATACGTATTGGTATCAGATGGTTTTAATTCTAGTTTTTCTTCTGCACCTGTTTTGCCCTTGATGCGCATATCCTTATTGGTTGATGTAATCGCATATCCTGCTACTCCATACACTTCAAGGTCTTTTCTGTGATAAGGCCAATTCCATGAAGCTTGTATAATACATTGTGCTGATGGATAAGTAAGAATAATCGTTGTTTCATCATCAACCTTTGTATAAATGTCTGGTTTGATTGTTTGTGAAACCGCAGTTACTGATGTTGGTTTTTCTCCTTTCATCAGGTAGGTCATGATGTTTGCACCATAACAACCAAAATCGGTCAACGCCCCGCCACCATTTAGAATCGGATCTGTCAGCCAATTGAAAAAATAAGGTGGTACGCCAATTTCTTTTGGTCCCATGTGGCCATCATGTACAACCACCTTTCTTACCTTCCCCATAAAATTTGTATCGGCACTGAGTTGATAGGCTTTTTCAGTTGTTGGATACCAGGATGTTTCATAGTTAGTAAGCACCATGGTATTGTATTTATTTGCTAACGATAAGATTGTATTTGCCTGTTCAATGTTAGTTGCCAATGGCTTCTCTACCATCACAGGAATATGTCTGGGTGCACAGGCTTCTACTGCCTTGAGGTGATCAAATGTAGAGCCAAAAGCTACCACACCCTCCGGTTTAAGTTTATCGAGCATCATGCCTAGGTCGCTATAAAACATTGATTTATCAATCTTATACTGTTTGCTGATGATTTCCACTAGCTGAGCATCGGGTTCATAAATCCCCACCACATCCATCACAGAATCTTTCATTCTTTTAAGAAGCCATGCATTGTGACCGTGGGCCACACCGGCAACCCCCAATTTCAAGGGCACCCTTTTTTCCTGTGCCATTAAATTCAAGCTCATGCTGAATAAAACTGCCATTAAAAAACCAGGCTTGTATGCTTTCATCGTTGATTATTTTTATAAATATAATTTTTTTAAATATCAATTTCTTAAAACAGCTACAGATGTTTAATTAAAATGCCTTAATTCAGTATATTGCTTATCTAAATTTTTGACATGACCCGCTTACATAAAATCGCAGCTTTATTGGTTCTCGCAGCAATTTCATTTGCTTTCACACAAGTCAACAAGAAAAAAAGTGAACAAGTCACAATTGAAGATCCCCGTAAGATCTACACTGAAAAATGTGCCAGTTGCCATGGTGAAAGTGTTGAAGCCTATGTAGACCGTGTTTGGAAACATGGCAAAACCAAGGAAGCCTTGGTTGCAAGCATCACCAACGGCTATACTGATTATGGCATGCCTGGCTGGAAAGATGTGATTGCTGAAAAGGATATTAATGCCATGGCTGATATGATCTTAACAAGTTTGAAAACAGTTGAGCAATATGATTTTACAAAAGATAAAAAAAAGGTTGAAGGTCCTGCACGTTTTGAATCGAAGGGCATCAATGTAACTTTGGATACCATTGCAACAGGATTGAATAGTCCATGGGGTTTTGAACAGCTTCCCAATGGCAATTATTTAATTACAGATAGAGAAGGAAGTCTTTATTTGGTAGACCAGCAAAGAAATAAAACCAAGATTGGAAATACGCCTGATGTATTGTCTGAAGGACAAGGTGGTTTACTTGACATCACACTTCATCCAAACTATGATCAAAATGGCTTGGTGTACATGTCATATTCAAAATATAAATTAGAGAATGGCGAGAAGATGACAACCACTGCTGTTGTAAGGGGTAAGATTGTAGATAATAACTTTGTCGATATACAGGAAGTATTTGAAGCGAAGCCCTATACGAAAACAAAGCACCATTATGGTTCAAGACTCGTGTTCGATAAGAAAGGATATCTGTTTATTTCAGTGGGTGAGCGTGGACAAGAAAAACTGTTCCCACAAGATCTTACAACATCGCCTGGAAAAATACACCGCATCAATGATGATGGAAGCATTCCCAAAGACAATCCTTTTGTAAACAAGGGTAATAATGTAGCAAGTATTTACGCTTATGGTAACAGGAATCCTCAGGGAATGACCATGGATCCTGTAACGGGATTGATCTGGGAAACGGAACACGGACCTCGTGGTGGTGATGAGTTGAATATTATCAAGTCGGGTGCCAACTACGGATGGCCTGTGATATCATATGGCATCAATTATGATGGCAAGCCAATCACAAGCATCAGCAAAAAAGTGGGTATGGAACAGCCTCAGACCTATTGGATCCCATCGATTGCGCCAAGTGGACTAACGTTTGTTACAGGAGATAAATACCCGGCATGGAAGGGAAGTATACTTGCAGGATCACTTAGGTTTAATTATATAGATCGTTCTATCATGCAAGGCAATAAGGTGATTGGCCATGAGAAGTTGATGATGAACATCGGGCGTACACGTAATGTTGAAATGGGAAGAGATGGTTATCTATATGTAGGTATTGAAGGCCCTGGTACTGTATTCAGGGTAAGAGCCATTAAATAATTGGAAAATAATAAGCATGAAAAAGCCCTTGAAATTTCAAGGGCTTTTTTTTATGAGCTTACTATTCTTAAGCGAGTATTGCTTTTGCGTAGTCGATGCATTTTTTCACTTCTTTCACTGCATCAGAGTCTGCTGGAACATTGTATTCCATTTCTACTGACACAGGGATATCATATTTCTTATTTTTTAACAGCATAAGGATATCCTTGATTGGTGTGTCACCTTTACCCCATTCTAAGTTAACACCGCCATGTTCCTTGTTCTGCCTGTCTTTCAAGTGCATTGAGGTGATTCTATCGTGTTTCGCTTCAATAAGTGCAAGCAATGAAGCGGTTGTATTATTTCCTCCTGCAGCAATATAGTGACCGCAATCGAAGTTCATTGAATTATAAGGTGATTGTGCTAGAGCTACATCCCAAGCGGTATCAGTAGCTTGAAGGTGCGCGTGGTAGCCGATATACACTTTGTGTTTTGCGGCAAGGTCTCCGAGTCTTTTTGAGTGTTCTGCTTTTGAAGGAAGTTCTACGGTAACAGAATTTGCACCAAGTGCTTTAGCAGCCTTCAATGCATATTCAATTTCTCCATCGGAGTTGTTTTCATTCAGGGCATTTGGTTTGAATGCATAAATGTTGATACCAGCATTGCTGAACATCTTACGCAGCTCAACGAATTTATCCATGGAAACAGATTCACGCCATTCGCGTGTTTGTTTCATCCTGTCTTCCATTGATTTTCTTTGTTCTGGAGATGGCTGTGGTCTTTGTCCTCCAGCTCCGCCACCTGCAGGGGGAGGTCCCATGCGCATTGGTTGGGTATTGGCAGTTGGAGAGCCAGCAAATGCTTCAGCAGCTTCTCCCATTAATTCAATATGATTAATTCCGCATGCGTTGCAGTATTTAATCAGGTCTTCTGCAGTGCCAGGAAGGCTGCGGAAGGAATAGGTAATGGCCCCTAAGCGCACACCCTTGAATTTTGCGAAATCATTTTTTGTTAAGGCAGAAAGTTGATTGGCAAAAAAGATTCCTCCACCAAGCAACATTGATTGGGATAAAAAATCCCTTCTTGATTTGTTGTTCATTTTCATTTGGTAATCGTTTTTTAGTTGGATGACTATTCCGTCAATGTCCTTCGCTTAGGCCCATTGATTTTTAATGGATAATAACTCAGTGCTTTTGCAGTCGTCTTACAATATGCAGTTGATATTGTATTGCAAATAGTAGAAAGATTTACCCTTAAATAAATATACGAATTTTACCAGAATCTTGCACCGGTAGGCCTGGCAATTTCAAGTTGAGAATCACAAAGCAAGTATTGTATGATATATTATCATGTGAATCTTTACTCATTTGTGGACTTAGTTTTATTACTGCTTTGATGCTCTTTTGTTTTTGATTAATTTGCCTCCATATGAATGATATATCTTGGCTTTCGCGAACGACTTTATTAATAGGAGAAGAAGCATTGATGCATTTAACAACCCAGCATGTGATGGTTGTTGGACTTGGCGGGGTGGGGTCTTTTGCTGCTGAATTTATTGCTAGGAGTGGTATTGGTAAAATGACCATCATTGATGGTGATGTGGTTGATCCTACCAATAGGAATAGGCAGTTGCCTGCACTATCTACAAATCATGGTGTGTCTAAGGCCGAAATCATGGCAGAAAGATTAAAAGCCATCAATCCAGAGTTGGAGTTGAATGTGGTACGTTCATTTGTAAATCCTGAAATGGTAGAAGAAAACCTTGCACTGCAACCCGACTACGTGATTGATGCGATTGATAGCATCACGCCTAAACTGACTTTTCTCAGGATGGCATTCGAGAGAAAAATTCCTATTGTAAGCAGCATGGGCGCTGGGGCCAAGCTCGACCCTACACAGCTTCAAGTAGTGGATATTTCAAAAACGTATAATTGTCCTTTTGCTCAGCAGGTGCGAAAAAATCTCAAACAGCATCAAATTTACAGTGGCATCAAGGTTGTGTTCTCTCCGGAAAAACCGATTAAGGAAAGTTTGATGCTGACTGATGGTAAGAACTTCAAAAAATCTGCATATGGTACAATTTCTTATTTGCCTGCTGTATTTGGAGCTGTGGCTGCGTCGGTGGTGATAAGGGATTTGATTGGGAAGTAGTCAGAAGTCGGACGACAGACGTCAGAAATCAGAATTCAGATGTCAGGTATCCATTTAGCTGTTCATTATTTTTTATCCTGTCGTCTTAATTCTGACTCCTGTCGTCTGACATCTGACGTCTATATTCAATCAAATACAAACTCCATAAAATCCTCATTGATAATAGCCTCTCCATAAAATTGCAACATATAATTTGATTGTTGCAACAGTTGCATGGTAAGGAAGCTAGAAGTGAAATCACCTTTTCTCCAGATGTTGAAAAATGATTTCTTTTCAGCCTGGTCTTGAGGTGATTGCATGATCATGTGGTGTAAGACAGAAATGGTATCATCACTCAGGTGATTGAAAACACCTTGTTCTAGCAATTTTCTGGTATGCTGGATAATGTCATATGATCTTCCCATGATTATAAATTTAATACAAGTTTGTAATCAAATGTTACGGATTAATTAAACAGCCGTTACCAAAATGTGTAGCATTGTTTCATGTTAATAACTTGTGCATTCAATTGTTGCGAATCAGTGTTAAATTGAATGGGGGCGTAATGTGCATCTGGCAGCTGTTTTAAGGGTTATTTTAAAATCTTTTTTTATGCAGAATCGGATGATGTTTAAAAGAATGTACTCTAACACGGAAGTTGATTTGGTGGAATACATCGAAACGTACTTGAATTCATTTCCTGAAACCGAAATCATGATTGGCTGCGATTCGCAGAATTATGCCGAAAGTACCATCTATGCAATTGTTGTGGCATTGTATAAAAAAGGTAAGGGTGCGCATTTGTTATATAGGAAATGGAAAAGCCCAAAGGAGTTTGTTCGCTCAAAGCGCTTGCTCACAGAAGTTTGGAATGCCATTGAGACGGCCGAATTAATGAAAGAAAATAATTTACCCAAACCTGCATGGATTGATATTGACCTTAATCCTGATCAGCGTTTTAAATCCAATGAAGTCTTTCGCCAAGCTGTTGGTATGGTTGAAGGAATGGGATACAAGGTTCGATACAAAACAATGGATCCGATGATTACCTATGCTGCGGATTATTTGATTAAGGTATAGAGAGACGTAAGACATAAGATGTGAGGAAATACAAGAAAACTTGAATCTTTATTACTTACCTTTAAGATATTACATCTTACGAATCACATCTTAAGTCTTACATCTGATTCCCGACTCCTGACGTCTTATTTCTTACATAATCCGAAAAAGATTTATTAAAAAACTTATGAAAAACAACAAATACGTTTTATCCAGCCTGATTATTCTATTTACAGGAGTATTTTATTTTACTTTACATGCTCAGCAAAAAAATGATACGCATCGTGCTAATTTTTCAGGCAAATAGAAATCCAAATAACCCATAACAATCGGTGGAAATATTGTTTGTGCAAATGTAAAT
>CAMBGO010000018.1 GCA_945866165.1 Chitinophaga pinensis
CATGGACTCCTGTTTTTGATGAACAACCCATACAGAATATAGGTGCTATCGCTATTCAGCAGAGTGATCCCAAGGTGATATGGGTAGGAACAGGCGAAGGGAATCCAAGAAATTCAATGAATTTGGGCATCGGAATTTTCAAAAGTGAAGACAGTGGTCATACTTGGAAACACATGGGGTTAACAGCAACCAAGACAATACATAGAATTATTATCGATCCGCGTAATCCGCAAACTGTATATGTTGGTGCCATGGGCGATCCCTTTACTCCTGATTCTAGTCGTGGTTTATATAAAACCACCGATGGAGGAAAGAATTGGAAGCAGATTTTATTTTCTACAACAAGTGCTGGTGTAGCAGATATGGTTATGCATGAATCAAATCCAGAAAAATTCCTTGTTGCAATGTATGATCACAGGCGAACACCATACTCTATTGTTTCTGGTGGAAAAGGATCAGGGATCTATCTCACTTTAGACGGCGGAAATAAATGGGAAAAATTATCAGATGCAAATGGACTTCCTACTGGTGAATTAGGACGAGTTGGACTTGCTATAGCGCCAACCAATTCAAACAGGATCTATGCAAAAGTGGAAGCGAAAAAAAATGCATTGTACAGAAGTGAAGATGGTGGCATGCATTGGAAAATGATCAACGATAATCCTAGGTTCACCAATAACCGTCCCTTTTATTTTCAAGACCTTGCTGTTGATACAAAAGACCCCGATCGTTTATATAATATATACCAACCTTTATCGGTGAGTTATAATGGAGGTGTTTCATTTGATCCTACACCCATGATTCCAGCGGATGAAACAAAAGGTATTCACGCAGATTTTCATGCCATGTGGATTGATCCGAATGATGCGCATCATTTTATAATCGGTGGTGATGGCGGATTGGGTATTACATATGATCATGGTAAGACTTGGTATTTTCCTGAAACCATTCCTGTTGCGCAATTCTATCATGTAAACGTTGATAATGAAACTCCATTCAATGTGTATGGAGGTATGCAAGACAATGGAAACTGGTCTGGCCCTGCGTATACTTGGAAGCGTGGTGGCATCAGAACATTGTATTGGCAATATTTGGTTGGTGGTGATGGGTTTTATATAGCACCTGATTTAGAAAATCCAAGATTTGGGTATGGCACTTCGCAGAATGGCGATTTATATCGATACGATAAAACAACAGGCTATTACCAAAGTATTGCTCCGCCTGCGCCAGATAATAAAACATATTTGCGTTTTAATTGGAATGCAGGTTTTGCAAAAGATCCCTTCAATGAAAATGGTGCATTTTATGGATCACAATTTTTACACCGAACTTCCGACAAAGGAGCAAATTGGAACATCATTTCACCTGATCTCACAACAAATAATCCTGAGCAGCAAAAAAGAGATTATGGTGGATTGACCTTGGATATTTCAGGAGCAGAAAATTACAATACGATCTTATCCATTGCTCCAAGTCATCTAGATAAGAATATAATTTGGGTTGGTACTGATGATGGACAAGTTCAAGTAACTGATAATTCCGGTGATGTATGGAGTAATGTTACAAAAAATATTGTGGGACTACCAACCGAATCATGGATTGCTCAAATTCATGCATCGAGATATGAAAAGGGTACAGCATGGGTAGTAGCCAATAATTATCGCAAGGGAGATTATGCCACTTTTTTATTCAAGACAATTGATTTTGGAAGAACATGGACAAACGTAGCTTATGCAAATCAAGTAAAGGGTTATTCATTGTCTTTTATACAAGATCCAGTTGAAAGAAACTTGGTATTTCTCGGAACAGAAAATGGACTGTGGGTAAGCATCAATGAGGGCAAAGATTGGATTCAGTTTAAAAATAATTTTCCAAGTGTATCAACAATGGATCTAGTAATTCAAGAGAAAGAATCTGCGTTGGTTGTTGGCACTTTTGGAAGAGCAATTTGGGTCTTGGATGATTTGAAAAGTTTAAGAGAGGTTGCAGCAAATCGAATCAACAAAAAAATTACTGTCATGCCCATGAACAGTGTAGTTCAAGTGAAAGGATTGTTCATTGCACCTCCAGGAAATATTTGGACTGGTTTTGGTACAACCTTTGAAGGAGAAAACAGACCCTTTCAGCAAGTATCAATTCCATTTTATATCAATGATGCTGTGAATAAAAATGATACTCTTGAACTATTTATCAAAAACAATGCCGGGCGTACAATCAAAAAGTTGATTCAGCATGAAATAACTCCGGGGTTGAATTATAGTAGATGGAAGTTGGATGAAGAAAGAAGTTCTTCAGAAGAAGATTCTGATGAATCAAGGGGAATTCCTGTACTTCCGGGGTTGTATACTGCAGTTTTAAAGTATAAAGGTGTTGCAGACAGTAATTCAATTCAAGTAATATCAGATCCTAGGTTTGATCTAAAAGGGGATGTTGATTTGGAATTATATCGGTATCAGAAATCAGTAGATGTAGAGCAGGGAAGATTAAAAAATCTTTTTGATTTGATTGGTGGTTGGGAAAGAGAGTTAAAAAAAATAAAAGAAAATTTAAACAAACAGGCTTCCAATAAAAGTAAGTTGAGCTATTTCAATGATATAAACAACCAAGTAAAGCTGCTAAAATTAAAAGGAAAAGATGCTGCGGGCGATCGTCAATTTGGTGCATGGCAGAGTAATATAATCACACCAAGTTCAGCAATCAATGAAGCTGAGAAAGTCTCTATGGCAAGAATCAATATTCCATCTGATCAGGATTTGAAAAAACTTAATGATGCTAAGTTGCTGATTGATGACTATCAACAAGAGATAAAAACATTTGAGAATGTGAAGTGGAAGAAATTTATTAAGAAGTAACGTTTTTAGTATCACATTATTTGCCCTAAAGATTGGTTTCGATTAAAGCGAACTTTTTCAGCCAAAAAAAATGCCACTGATTTGAGTCAGTGGCATTTTTTAAAAGCGTTGTAGGTATTCTAAAAATTACTTAGGCAATACTACTGAATCGATAACATGGATTACACCATTGCTTCCAGCTAAATCTGTAGCAACTACTGTAGATACACCACCTTTCTCGTCAGTCAAAATTACTTTACCTTCTTTGATAGAAGCAACAAGACTTCCACCACTAACTGTTTTCAAAGTAACTGAACCGCCGCCATCTTTAATTGCCTTTAGAACTGCAGTAGCATTCAAGTTACCAGCAACAACGTGGTAAGTTAGGATCTTAGCCAATGTTGCTTTGTTTTCTGGTTTCAACAAGGTTTCAACTGTTCCAGCAGGAAGTTTTGCAAAAGCTGCATTTGTAGGTGCGAAAACTGTGAAAGGTCCAGCACTTTGCAAAGTAGCTACTAAATCAGCTGCTTTTACTGCTGCAACTAATGTGGTGTGGTCATTTGATCCAACTGCAATATCTACAATTGTTTTTTGTGCATTTGCATTAACAAACATGGTTGCAATTGCAAAAAGGGTTAGAGCGAGCGTTTTGATTTTCATTTTTATAGTTTTTATGTTTAACATGAAATGAAATAAATGGTTTCAGATTGTTCATCCATAATGGTATAAAGTGGCAATATGGTTAAACAAAACTGCGAAAAAACAGGTTGAATAACATTCATTTAACAACTACCACTTAGATATTTGTTGCCCACATTGTTCTTTGAACCCAACATAATGAAGCATGGTTCTTTTAACCTTCTGAAAAAAATACCATTCCTTTTTGTAAATTACTAGTGCTTTTGTTCATCAAGTGAACATTCTCGAGAAATACATATTATGAAAATTTATAATATGTTACAAGCACTATTAATTTTCTTAAGTCCAACGTATATGAAACAATTGTTGTTGTTGTTATTTGTTCCAGGGTTCATCATTGCACAAAAAAAGACCAACCCCTCTAATGCATTAGAGCATTACTTACTTAATGGAGATAGCTCATATCATTATGAAATAAAAGACTCAGGAAAAATTGGTAATACAACCACTTATCAATTATTACTTACCTCTCAAAAATGGAAGGGAATAACCTGGCGTCATCAGCTTACTGTAATGGTGCCTTCACAATTGCAATATAAAGGTGCTTTACTTATTATTTCTGGTGGAAGCAATACCAATGAGCAACCGAATTGGTCAACCCGCGATGGCTTATGGCCAGTAGCAGCACAAATGGCAGAAACAAATCATTCTGTAGTAGCCATTTTGAAACAAACGCCCAATCAACCATTGATGGAAGGGAAAAAAGAGGATGCATTGATTTCATATACATTACAACAATATAAAAATGATGGTGACCATGAATGGCCGTTGCTTTTCCCGATGGTGAAATCTGCACTAAGGTCAATGGATGCTGTACAAGATTTTTCTAAAAAGAAATCAATCCTTCCTGTGGAAGAATTCTTGGTCGCAGGTGCGTCTAAAAGGGGTTGGACCACTTGGCTGTCTGCTGCTTCGGGCGATCAGCGGGTTAAAGCCATTGCACCGATGGTGATTGATATGCTCAACATGCCTGTTTCTCTGAATGCACAACTGAAAGCCTATGGAGCTTACAGTGAACAGATTGAAGATTATGTAAAGTTAGAAATTCCACAGAGCACTTCTAGCAAAAAAGGCAAGGCTGTAACGACCATGATTGATCCATACAGTTATAAAGAAAAACTCACCGTGCCGAAGCTAATTTTTATTGGCACCAATGATGAATATTGGACGGTAGATGCAATTAAATGGTATATCAATGATTTGCCCGGACAAACCATGATTCATTATGTTCCCAATGCAGGTCACGATCTTGGAGGTGGTGTTCAGGCCTTACAAACGCTCAGTGCTTTTTATGGTAAGATGTTGCAAAACAAACCATATCCTATTTTAAAAAATAATACCAGCGTAGAAAATGATAAAGTTAAATTGAGAATCGCTGCCAATACTGATGAATTACAAGAAGTAAATATTTGGAGTGCAAGTTCTACCGACATGGATTTCAGAAATGAAAAGTGGAATGCACAGTTAAAGGGTAAGGGCGAAACAATCAATCAATTAGAAGTGGAGCTTCCCAAAGAAGGATACAAGGCATTTTATGTTGACTTCAAATACAATGGTAAAGAAGGCCCTTATACCTCGTCAACTCGAATGTATCTTTTATCAACAAAAGGAATTGAATGATATGGGTTTCATTTCTAAAAGTGCTCGTTCAAAGTAAGAATTAAAACATGCTGATTTTTAAATTTTTGATATCATCTCAAAATTATTGTGGCCGTAAATAATTTTTTTTATCAAGTAAAATGATAGCCCATGTCAAAAACAACCCTCCAACAATTACTTCGCGGTGCAGGTTATGATCTGATTGATGGTCCCATTCGAAACCAAAAGCCGCTGCAGATTTGGCTCAAGGAAGGTTTCAATCAACCAGAACTTTTTTACACAGATATCCTACACGCATTCAACAGTAAAATTAAAGTTCGTATTCAGAAAGATTCAAGCCTTTCCATCAACGGTACCCATAAAAATAATTATGCCTTTCAAATTGGTATCACAATGCTACAGGAATGGATGCAGTCCATTGGAATGCCCGCTGTTGATTTTTCCGCCAGCATTGGTGGCGGAAAAAAAGTGAGTATCTCTTATAAGAATGCCATCACTGAGGTAGTTCCTTTAGGCAACATCAACGATTTTCTGAGCAAGGCAGATTTTCTTCATCCCAATCCGGTTTTGCTTCGCCATGCTAACAGAAATCAATTGCTGATTGTTACAGGAGTTGTAACAGCCGAGCAGTTAGTAGCAGAAATCGAAACGGATAGTAATATCAGCAGTAAAATGATATCTGCCTTAAAAAAGAATGCGGGTAATAAATTTGAATTTTCGAGTTCAAAAAATAATATCGTCAAGATGGTTGCAGGCACTGAACGTTTTCCCATTGCTGTGAAAGCCAGTCGCATTGATTTTGATAAAGGACGTTACAAGGGGTTGACCTTGGTTACGGATGGGAGGGATTTATTTTAATAAAAAATTATTCTGTGAATTTTTTATCGAGTTCAAAAAGAACGAATAATTATTTTCTTTCGTAATTAATCATATCCCCATTGGCATCCCTTGCACTGTATTTGATGGTGATGTTTCCAAAAATGATTGTTTCACCTTCAGCCAGGGGAGCAATTAGTTTTCTATTATCATTTTCATTAATTGATAAAATTTTGATCGTGTCTAATCCGCTTGCTATTTAGTATCAACAATATATACTACTGAGCCTTTCTTCGTGATGTTTTTATCCTAACCAATTTCCCTCCTACTTTCCACCACTAAAGCTGAATGTCCATCTATAGGCACCACCAATAATTTTATTCCACCTTTTGATTTAATGGGACTTAGTATTGTTGTGTTGGCAACAGCTGCAGATTTACAAACTACTTAGTTGTGTTCTTTATCTATATTCACCCATTCGATTTATAGTTAAGCATAATTCTACATTATTAAATCTCGAAATCTTCGCATTTAAAGAAGATAATACCACCAATAAAATCAATAATTCATAAATTGTGGTATCCTGAAACAAGATGGCAATAGAAACTGATCAGCAAAATGAAAGCGGCTTAAAAAAAACTCTTACACCCCTGATGCTGTGGGGGCTTGGCGTAGGGTATGTAATCTCTGGTATGTATTTCGGCTGGAACCTGGGCCTCGAAAAAGGAGGTACTTTGGGTCTTGCCATTGCCACTGTGTTCATTATCATCATGTATGTAGCGTTTACATTTAGTTATACTGAATTAGCTGCTGCAATACCAAAGGCTGGTGGAGGTTTCGATTATGCGAGTAGGGCTTTGGGCAAAGACCTTGGCTTTATCGCTGGAATGGCACAAAATATTGAATTCATTTTTGCCCCGCCCGCAATTGCTTTTGCCATTGGTGCTTACTTCAATTTATTTTTTCCGCAAATACCAATTATTGCCATTGCCATTTTTAGTTATTTTATTTTCACTTATTTAAATATTCGTGGCGTAAAAGCCGCGGCGATGTTTGAATTAATTATTACAATTTTTGCTGTAGCAGAATTACTTCTTTTCGCTGGCGTAACGTTGCCACATTTCAAACTGAGTAATCTTCAACAAAATTCACTTCCCAACGGCATCCCCGGAATATTCGCATCAATCCCTTTTGCTATTTGGTTTTTTTTGGGAATTGAAGGAGTCGCCAATGTTGCTGAAGAAACAATCAAGCCACAACGCACCATTCTTATTGGATTTGGTACAGCGATATTGACACTCGTGCTACTCTGCATTTTAACTTTTACGAGTTCCATTGGCGTTTCTGGATGGGAAGCAATTGTATACAAGCAAGATGGAACTTCATCTGATTCACCGTTGCCACTTGCCTTGGCAAAAATTGTTGGCAGTGGAAATTATTTATACCACTTGCTCGTTACAATTGGACTCTTTGGAATTATCGCATCCTTCCATGGACTTATTCTAGCAGCTGGAAGATCAACGTATGAATTTGGTAGAGTACGATGCGCACCAGAACAACTTGGTAAAATCCATCCTCGATTCAGAACACCATCAAATGCCCTGCTATTCAATATGGTGATTGGTATCATTGCGCTGTTGACCGGGAAAACAGCTGAAATTATCACCATGGCTGTATTTGGAGCACTTACCTTATATATCATTTCAATGGTTGCCGTTATTCAACTTAGAAAAAAAGAACCATTGCTTGAACGGCCTTTTAAAGTGCCTTTCTATCCCATTGCTCCAATAATTGCACTCGTGATTGCATTTTCTTCTTTTATTGCCATGGCAATTTTCAATCCTTTACTTGCCGGCATTTATATAGTACTCATTTTAACTGCTTATGCACTGTACAAACTAGTTAATCAATCAAAATAAATCTTAATTTTCTATTTCTTAAAATGCACCATGACAAAAAAAGAAATTTTACAATATGTTAAGTCACATCCTGCAGGAAAAGTAAAACTTGCTGTTACCGATATCGATGGGATTCTCAGAGGAAAATATATTTCTGCTGAAAAATTTTCTTCGGTTATTGAAAAAGGGATGAGTTTTTGTGATGTTATCTTCGGATGGGATTCTAGCGATGTATTGTATGAAAAGGACTCTGTAACTGGCTGGGGCAGGGGTTTCCCGGATACACCTGCTGTGCTCGATATCAATACATTCAGAACCATTCCATGGGAAAATGATATTCCTTTTTTTCTCGGGGAACTGAATGATGCAAATGGAAAGCCTGCTTATTTTTGTCCAAGGCAACTCCTTAAAACCAAATTAATAGAGGCTAATAAAATGGGCTTCGCTCCAATATTTGCGCAAGAGTTTGAATGGTACAATTTTGCAGAAACACCGCAAACAGTAAATGATAAGCAATTTAGAAATCTTAGTCCGTTAACACCAGGCATGTTTGGGTATTCGATACTTCGAACAACACTTGAAAACGGATTCTTTACCGATCTATTTGACTTGCTAAAAAGATTCAATATTCCTATTGAAGGATTGCATACAGAAACTGGTCCAGGTACCTATGAAGCTGCAATTGCACATGCTGGCATTCTTGAATCAGCCGACCGTGCCGTGTTGTTTAAAACCGCTGTAAAAGAAATTGCTTATAAACATGGTATCATGGCCACCTTCATGGCTAAGGTAAATGAAAACTTACCAGGCTGTGGAGGACATGTGCACCAAAGCTTGTGGGATAAAGCAGAAAAGAAAAATCTTTTTTATGATGAAAAAGATAAGATTCACCTGAGTGAAATTGCAAAAAGTTACATCGCCGGTCAATTACATTGTCTGCCACACATATTACCCATGTTTGCTCCAACAATAAATAGTTATAAGCGTTTGGTAGAAGGGGCTTGGGCACCAACAACACTAACGTGGGGTTTAGACAACAGAACTGTTGCATTAAGGGTGCTAACAGGCAGTGCCAATGCAGCACGCATTGAAACAAGGGTGATTGGATCAGACGTGAATCCTTACTTAGCAATGGCAGCAAGTTTAGCTTCAGGTTTGTATGGTATAAAAAATAAACTGAAACTAAAACAGCCCGCGACGGTTGGGAACGGCTATCGTGATTATTCAAATGGAACCATCCCAACTACATTGATAGAAGCAAGCAATCAGATGAAAAATTCTTCTATAGCAAAAGAGATACTTGGGGATTCATTTGTTAACCACTTTGCCATGACGCGGGAGTGGGAATGGAAACAGCACTTGAAATCAGTAACTGATTGGGAGTATAAAAGGTATTTTGAAATCATTTAAAAATAAAACAATAAAATAGCAGTGATGAGATTTGATAAAATTTATCAGTATAATTTTCCAACAACGATTCGTTTTGGGGCGGGGGCAGTAAAAGAGTTGGCAGATTATTTAAAAGCAAATAAATTACAGAAACCACTTATCGTAACAGATCCAGTTGTAGGACAACTTGGATTTTTTAAAGAGATAGTTGCAGATTTAACAGCGAAGGGTATTTCGGTTGAAGTTTTCTCAGACATTCATAAAAATCCCGTGAAATCTGATGTATATAAAGGTGGAGATGCATTCGATGCTGCACATAGAGATTCAATTATCGGAATTGGAGGTGGGGCAGCATTGGACGTGGCCCGTGCAATTGTGTTGAGAGTAAATCACAGAGAAGATCTTTTTAAATATGATGATCTGATCGGTGGCGATGTTTATGTAACCAATGATGTCCCTCATTTTATTACGATTCCTACTACTGCTGGGACGGGAAGCGAGGTGGGAAGAAGCGCCATCATTTCAGACGACATTACCCATCAGAAAAAAATTCTATTTGCTCCAAAGTTGCTCGCAAAAATTGTATTTGCTGATCCTATGTTAACCATGGAGCTTCCGCCTGCAGTTACAGCAGCAACAGGGATGGATGCGTTGACACACAATATGGAAGCCTATGTTGCCAAAATGCCCCATCCACTTTGTGAGGGCATAGCACTAGAGGGAATTTCCTTGATAGCTAAATCAATTAATACTGCAGTCAATAAACCTGATCTTGAATCTAGAAGTAATATGCTAATTGCTTCTTTAATGGGAGCTGTTGCATTTCAAAAAGGTTTGGGTGTAGTGCATTCATTGGCTCATCCGCTTTCTTCATTGCTTGATACACATCACGGACTTGCCAATGCCATCAATCTTCCTTATGGAATGGAATTCAATATCGAAGGAAGTGAAGAAAAATTCAAGCGTATCGCTAAAACACTTGATTTAAAAGAAGAAAATGGAGAGGCTGTTGTGAAATATTTATTTGATTTGAATTCACAAGTTGGCATGCCACATAAATTAAGGGATATCGGTGTGAAAGAAGAACATATTGAAACACTTGCTGATCTGGCCATTGCAGATTTTGCGCATCCAAATAATCCGAAACCCGTTACAAGAGAAAACTTCAAGTCGCTCTATATAAAAGCGCTTTAGTAAATGCAAAACAAAAAGAAAATAGGTATTAGTTTTACTACGACTAATTATAGAAATTATGTTGAATGGTTTACTAAATCAGATCTTTCTACTGATATCGAAATAGTTGAATTGTCATTTGAGAAAAACAACCTGCATGATATTCATCAATGCGATGGATTTGTATTAACAGGTGGGGTTGACATTCATCCATCTTTTTACAATGGCGAAGTGTCGTATAATAATATGCCAGATGCCTTTCAGCGAAAGAGGGATGAGTTTGAAACTATCCTTTTTTATTATGCTCAAACAATGAAACTGCCGGTGCTTGGCATTTGCCGTGGACTTCAATTAGTGAATGTGTTGATGGGTGGAAAACTTAATCAAGACCTTGGTTCAGTGGGGAATGCCATTCATAAAAAACAAGGCGAGAATGATAAAATACATGCTGTACAGATTAAAGAAAATTCATTGTTACATGAAATCACAAATTCATCATCAGGAATAATAAACAGTGCTCATCATCAATCCATCAGCATTGATCACCTTGGCGAAAACCTCATGGTTAATGCAATGGATGAAGAAGGTAAAACCATTGAAGGCATCGAGTTCAAAGATAAAACCAATAAAGGGTTTTTGCTTTGCGTTCAATGGCATCCAGAGAGAATGGAAGATAAAGAACATAGTAGCCTATCAAAAAATATCAAAGAAAATTTCTTAACTGCAATCAGAAACACAAGCATGAAAAAATTAGATGTTATTAATCCTGCTACAGAAGAGCTAATCATTTCTTTAAATCAAGATAACATCGAATCACTTCATGAAAAATTTCGACTGCTCCAAAATGGCCAACGTGAATGGAAAAATATTTCTCTTGGTGAAAGAATAAAAATCATCAACCAATTTTCAAGTTTGTTAGAAAATGAAATTGAAACACTTGCGTCAACACTTACTGCAGAGGTTGGGAAACCATTGCAGCAATCAAGAAATGAAGTGAATGGTGCGAGGGCCAGAATTCAATGGCTAACTGAACATGTTGAACAATACCTATCTGATGAAGTAATGAGCAAGGTAACTGGCATGGAAGAAAAAATATCATATGAGCCATTGGGAGTTGTGTGCAATATTTCCGCGTGGAATTATCCCTATTTGGTTGGTACCAATGTGTTTGTTCCAGCATTGCTGGCGGGCAATGCTGTTTTTTATAAACCCTCTGAGCATGCAACATTAACGGGTTTGCACATCGAGCGTCTACTAAAAAAAGCTGGTGTTCCTGAGAATGTATTTCAAGTTGCAGTTGGGGATGGAGAAGTGGGCAATGTATTATTGGATATGCCTCTTGATGGTTATTTTTTTACTGGCTCTTATAAGACCGGACAATACATCTATACAAAAGTTGCGCCTAAAATGGTTGTATGCCAGTGCGAATTGGGTGGAAAAGATCCACTTTATGTAGCAGATGATATTGTAGATATTGATGGAGTTGCTGCTGGAACAGCTGATGGTGCATTTTATAACAATGGACAAAGCTGTTGCTCTGTTGAAAGAATCTACGTTCATGAAAAAATTTATGATCGTTATGTTGATGCTTTTGTAAAAGAAGTAAAATCATGGAAGATCGGAAAGCCAACAGAGGAGGGAGTTTATATCGGTTCGTTGAGCAGAAAAGAACAACTTTCATTCCTTGAAGATCAGGTGACTGATGCTGTTGGTAAAGGAGCAACAATTTTAACAGGGGGTAAAAGAATGCCAGGTGAAGGATATTATTTTGAACCAACGGTATTGGTTGATGTAACCCATGACATGATGGTTATGAAAGAGGAATCTTTTGGTCCAATTATAGGAATAATGAAAGTTAAAGATGATCATGAAGCATTGAATTTGATGCAAGATTGCGCATATGGACTCACTTCCGCGATTTATACTTCCGATAAAGTGAGGGCAGAAAAAATGATGAAAGAATTTAATTCGGGCAGTGTTTATTGGAATTGTTGCGATCGCGTCAGTGCTGCCTTGCCATGGAGTGGCAGAAAACATTCTGGCTTTGGTGCAACGTTATCTCATTCAGGGTTGCGGGCCTTCACAAAACCCAAAGGGTATCATTTGAGGGGTTGATATAATCAAGCAGCTGGGGTTTGAATAAATTTTTAGCAGATAAAAGTTATAGTCGAATATGTTTTCAATTTTCGAACATATCATAAAAGAGTAAGGCTTATTTATAATTGATGGAGTGGTAGCAGAAGGAAAATCAAAAATGCTTGTAATTAACAATGTCCGTTGTAAACTACTGGCAAGAATCTTTTCTGTTGTGAAAAGAGGCACCCCTTTTGTTGATACTTTTAAATTTGCAGCATAATGATTAAAAATATTTGTTTTTAACCATAGAATACGGGGTGGTGGATTGTTTAAATAATTATTCAAGTTATTACTTAAGCTTATGTCTTGATTAAAATCCACCGCCCCGTCACCGATGTCGGTTCGCTTCGCGCTCCTCCTCGGTGCCACCCCGCCTGTCCAGGCGGGGAGTTTTCTTGTTCCCATCTCAGGATGAAACATATGATCATCATGGTATTATTTTAGCATTTAAATAGAATAGCAAGTCAAAAATTGATTATTTACATCTTTATTTCAAGCGATGTATTTTAAATACACATTGCTTTTTAATTCAACAGTTTAAATATATTTGAATAAATTATTCAATTATACTGAATTCTGACGTCTGACGTCTGTATTCTGACTTCTAAACTCAAACAGCAATATTTATGTCAACATCAAATTCACTTAAGGTATTGGTAGTAGGATGTGGGAATATGGGTGCTTCGCATGCCATGGCTTTTCATTTGATGGAGGGAGTAACAATATGTGGACTGGTTTCAACCGGCAAAAGTAAAGAGTTGTTGGATGAAAAGCTGGGTGGAGGCTTTCCGCTGTTTAACGATTACACGGAAGCGCTTGAAAAAACATCTCCCGATGCTGTTTGTATTTCAACGTATCCTGATACGCATGAAGCTTTTGCCATCATGGCTTTTGAAAAAGGTTGTCACGTTTTTATGGAGAAGCCCATTGCAGATTCTGTTGCTGGCGCTGAAAGGGTTGCTGCTGCTGCAAAAAAGGCCGGTAAAAAATTGGTGATTGGTTATATATTAAGGCATCATCCTTCTTGGATTAAATTTATTGAAATTGCTCAGGAGCTTGGTAAGCCGTTGGTTATGCGGATGAATCTCAATCAACAGAGTCATGGTTACATGTGGGATGTTCATCGAAATCTGATGAAGAGTTTAAGCCCAATTGTAGATTGCGGTGTCCATTATATTGATGTGATGTGTCAGATGGTGAGATCAAAACCAATACAAGTTTCTGCCATTGGTGCAAGACTAACAAATGATATTCCTGAAGGAAATTATAATTACGGACAACTTCAAATACGTTTTGAAGATGGATCAGTGGGATGGTATGAAGCTGGTTGGGGTCCTATGATTAGTGAAACAGCTTTTTTTGTTAAGGATGTGATCGGGCCAAAGGGTTCTGTTTCTATTGTTGCAAAAAATGCAGCTGCGGCAGGACAATCTGATTCAGTTGCCTCACATACTAAAACTGAATCCTTGCGTTGGCACCATGCTGATATCGATACTAAAAATGAATTTACCAAGCCCGATGAATGGATCGATCTTACCGATGAGCCTGATCACCAGGAATTGTGTAATAGGGAGCAAGCGTTTTTTCTTAAAGCAATTCATGATGATATTGATCTTACTGACCATGTCGACGATGCAGTGAATAGTCTAAAAATTGCATTTGCCTGCGATGAAAGTGTTCGGACGGGGAAAGTCGTTTCATTATGACTTTAGCCCTCAATCACTTAAATAAATGATATGTGGTTTCTAGTAATTATAAGCATAGTTGTTTTAGTTACCCTTATCTCATACTTTAAGTTACAGCCATTTATTGCTTTCTTGATTGTATCCCTCTTTCTTGGATTGTCGGGAGGCATTAAGCCAATTATAATTATTGATTCTATTCAGAAGGGGATGGGCTCTACACTGGGCGCCATCATTTCAATTATTATTTTGGGGTCGATGATAGGGAAGTTGATTGCTAAAAGTAATGCGAGCATTGTGATTACCGATTCCATGGTAAACATTTTTGGTCCGAGGAGATTGCCGTTTGCATTTATGATCATTGGATTTATTATTTCCCTGCCTTTGTTTTTTTCTGTGGCATTTCTACTTATGACACCCTTGGTATTGTCAACTGCAAAAAGACAAAATATCAATCCTGTTTATCTTGGAATCCCAATGCTCGCTTCTTTATCAATCACGCAGGGATTTTTACCTCCACATCCTGCGCCATATTATTTGGTTACACATTTACCTGGTGCTGATTTTGCAAGTACCTTGGGACTTGGTATTGTCATAGCTATTCCGGCTATGTTGATTTCGGGTTGGCTTTTTGGAATGTCATTGAAAAACGCAAAGGCGTCACCAATGAATTTTACACCTGATGAAAACTTGAAAATCAATCCAAGTTTATTTTCGAGTTTACTTGTGTTATTATTACCTGTTTTGTTGATAGCACTTCATTCTTTTTTCAACAATGATTTTGTTGCATTCATTGGCGAACCAGTTGTAGCTCTTTTAATTTCATTATCAGCCGCTATTTATTTATTGGGTTTTAAAAGAGATATCGCATGGTCTGATATACAAAATTGGTTATTTGATGCAATCAAGGAAGTTGCTCCATTAATTCTAACCTTTGCCGGAGCTGGTGCTTTTAAAGAAATATTACAAGCAATGCACGTCGGAGAAGAAGTATTGAAGTTAACCAACAGTAGTTCAATGAATCCCCTGATTATAGCATGGTTGATTGCAGCTTTGTTGCGTGTTATTACAGGTTCTTCAACGGTAGCGGGTATTACTACAGCAGGACTTATTCTTCCAATGCTGGCTCAAACTGGAATAAATCCAAATTTATTGGCACTAAGTATTGGAGCAGGCTCTATGGTAATGTCTCATGTAAATGATGCTGGCTTCTGGTTATTCAAGGAGTACTTCGGTGTTTCAGTAAAAGATACATTGCGTTCATGGACAATCATGGAAACCATACTTGGTATTGTAGGGTTGTTAGGAGTATTGGTACTGCAATATTTTATTTAGTAAAAATATTTTCAAATGATTCCTTTCCCCTTGATGATTTAATTACATTGTACAGCATATTAAGTGCTGTATATATTATGACTGCCATCACCACTGACCGGAGAGAATCTAATGGCAATGATTTAACTATAAATGCTGCAATTAATACTGCGACTACTGCAGGTATAGCCATTCCCAATGCGGCCTTTCTATGATAACTTCCTTCTTTGATAAATTTAAATGAAGCAGGGGGCATTAAAAAAGCGCATGATCCCATCATAATCGGAAATGCTACTTGCGGCGATAGTCCAAGTAGATAAACCAATGCCATACAAGGTGCGTATAGTCCTACGCCGACAGTCATCAACGCACCCAACATAAAATTCACTGAACCCGCAATCAATAGTTTCCATCCACTCAATCCAATTTCCGTTCCTTCACCATGAATCCATTGCATCTTATTGGCAAACATGAATCCTGCAGTAATCAATAAGGCCAATCCCATTATAAATCTGATGGTGTTTTCAGGAAGTTTTGAAACAATACCTGCACCAATAATAGCGCCAATGGTTGCACTGCTAAACATTACTATCAAGGTGATGGGTTCAACTTCTATTATTTTGATAAATACAATTGCTTGAATAAGAACGGGAATGGTATTTGCAACATTCATGGTACCCGGTATCAATTTGTCTGGCGTTTGCTTGGTAAATTTAAGGAGTATGGTTTGAGGGGCGAAAGCGCCAATACCAAGCACATCAAAAAAATTAACAACAAAACCTATGATACCGGTTTTTGCCCAGCTTCCACTTTCTAAATTTTTCCTATGCTTCCAAATGTCTTTTGAAAAAAAGTAAACAAACCAAATGAAAAATAAAACCAACCCGGTTAATATAAAAGAAATCATTATATGATTATTTTATTTATTTTTTTGTGAGAAGCCTTTTTCATTTATAAGATCTGTTTGTATTTATTTCGATATTGCAACTTGATATTTTACTGGTGTCAACTTAAAATGTTCGACGGTGTTTTCTTCTATTTTATTCTTTGAGTAGTATGCAGGAAAATAGAGATCATTTGCCCAATTGTAAAACAGATTTTTATAAAAAGGACTATCTGGGTCACCTGATTGTCCAGGTGTGTTGATCATTCTCGCCTCATCCCAGTCTTTCGTATCGATTAATAACCTGAAGCTTGCGCCACTTTGCTGGTTGTCGGTTCCGCCCGTTGAACCAGGCGTTTGCCCATTACCACCTCGGGGTAACGGTCCTATATTCATTTTCTTTTTTAATTCTTCATCAACCAATGATGATAGCTGGTGTTCCAATGTGATATGTTTATACTTTGCTTGACCATATACCCAATCAGAAGGTGTTGGACCAAGTTTTACTTTTAGATTATTAATTGCATTGACAAATGCTTTTGAAAGTAATTGATCTCTTTCTGAAATACCGTTCACTCCAAAATATTTTTCAGGGTTTTGGAGATATTGTATGATAGTTGTCAATTGGAAGCTAATTAGTTTATCAACTTCTTTTGGAATGAATTTTTCCGTCATTAATATTGCAATTTGCCTTTCCCACATAGCATATATTCCAGCTGCGATGCTGTGTTTATCCAACAGAAAATTCCAATTAGCTAAAATATTTTTTGATTCAGTTAACAATGAATTATCAAATGAAATGTTTTTTAACAGCGGAGTTATTTTATTTGCAGGGATGGAGTAATAATCTGTCTGCAAGGCTGCCATGTCTGACATAGAGATCTTCTTTTTGTTTGATAAGACTTGGTCAATGCGGTTTCCCCTGAATGGATCGGCCCATGTATATCCAATAGCATCCCATCGGGTATAATTTTCAGGCGTTACATTTTGATTTGCTGTTGCAAAAAATCCTTTCGCTGGGTTATAAGATGATGGCCTTTCTTTGATGGGTAAATATCCAGCCCATTCATATCTTCCATCACCAGGAATCGGAGCATAGCCACTGAAGTTTTTTCTTATTGGAATGATGCCAACGGCCTGCCATCCTATGTTACCAGCTTTATCTGCCCATATCATATTTTCTCCAGGAATATTACTATACGCACAAGCTTCCCTAAATTCTTCCCAGTTGGTTGCTTGGTCAATTCTTAGTGATGCAAGATAGGGGGCACCTCCGGGTTCCATCCATGCTGCCTTTACTGCATATGCTTTATGGTTGGCGCTGTCAATAAATGTTACAGGACCATGTATTGTATATGCGTAACTTACTTTTTTAGTACCACTATTTTTTACACGAATGCTATCATGAATTATTTTCATGTTTACCCATTTCCCTTTATGCCAATATTGATTGAGGTTATTGGGATTTAAATTATATACATAAAGATCTTCCCCATCTGTTTCAAAAATTGTTAATCCCCATGCGCCTTTTTCATTATGACCGATTGACACGCCCGGAATTTCTGGTTCTCCGCCTCCAATCACATTCCATCCTGGGGCAACAAGGTGGACAATATACCTTAACGAAGGCACAGCAATTTTCCTGTGTGGGTCATTGGCGAGCATCGGAAAACCACTTGCGCTTTTTTCACTGTTGATGATCCAGTTGTTGCTACCCTCCATTTCCTGTGATTGCAAAAAAAGATCAGGCTCGGATTTTTTTCTAATGATGTTGAGTATTGAAGCTTCGTCATTATTTGCAATATCAGCTTTTGTAAATTCAACATCTTTTCTGTAAGCATTGTAGAGTCCCAATATATCTTGGTTCAACCATGCCGGATTGATTGAAGTATCCATTGTCAGGTTTGGTTCTTTTGGATGAAACCATACAATGTCTTTTACTTTTTGTTCACCCACTTTATATACTGCTCTTGCGAGGTTCAGTTCCTGTGTGATATTTCCTAGTAGCCCCTGATGTCTTGATATCACCACTTCAGGTGTCCATGCCTTCGGCTTGATGTGTAGAAGTTTGAATTCAATGGGAAGCTTTTCTGGATGTTGATTGATATAATTAATATATGCATTAACGCCTTCTACATATGCATTGATGATGTTGGCGCCTCTGGGATGATAATGCTGTAGTTCTTTTTGCATATCACCACGAAATTTGAATAACCGTGTTCCAATGTCACGTTTTAATTCACGTTCACCGAGTATTTCAGCAACGGTTCCAGTGGCTTGTCTGCGCCATACTTCAAATTGGAAGAGCCTGTCCTTGGCTGCACAATATCCTTGTGAGAAGAAAAGGTCGTGTTCATTCTTTGCATAGATATGATTGACACCCCATTTATCAC
>CAMBGO010000019.1 GCA_945866165.1 Chitinophaga pinensis
ACAATGGGCAGCTGAAAAATCAAAATTGACTGCTATCAAAAAATCAATTGCAGACTATAACTCGCTGTATAAATCACAGCAGTTGGATGCTATTCAGCTCTAAAAAATGTTGTTGTTATAAGTTGTAGACAGTGGTCGTCTACAACTTATAACTTTACAACAACTCGTTTAAGACTTATTTAACAACTACTTCCTCAACAAGACGACGAACACTTGTAACCTGAAATTTCTTTTCGTTCTTGTTTTTGAAATCACTGATTACAAAGGTTGTGTTTCCTGCTTCTGAAGGAACCTTAAAGATTCTTGAAAATTTCTTATCAGAAAAAACTCCTTCAAAAAGAGATTCTCCACGGCTATCCAAAATAGAAACAACAAATTTTTCACCTGATTTATTTTCATAATTCATTAAAAATGAAAGCTGGTCATCTACGGAACCAATGTAGTTCACTGTAGCCAAATCTTTATTGATTGGTGTGCTTTTTGCACTTACAGTTAATACAGAAGAAATTGTTAAAAAGGACACAAATAAAGTGTTTCTGATTACACTTTTTACTGAGGCAACATTAAACTGTTTCATATATAGGGTTTTTGATTACACGTTGGCATATGGAAGCATCATTACGTGCAAGCAAATCGTAGGATATCAGTCAAATAGCAAAATGAATGATATACAGATAATATACATTATTAGAAAAGGTAACCCTAACAGAAATCAGACATCAGACGACAGAACTCAGAAGTCAGAAAATACAATTGTGGTATTAAAAATTATGTTTTATCTTTTATCACACAATTATTTTATAATTAATTAACATGTGCCCTGTAGTCTGAAGTCTGACTCCTGTCGTCTGATGTCTGATGTCTGACGTCTCATCACTTCAAAATCCCTAGCGCAGCATCAATATAGGTGACGTTTTCTGGTTGGAAGTGATGTATATGCTTGGTTACTTTTGATTCACCTAATCTTACCACAATGGCATTTTTTTCTGGGATGATATACACGTATTGACCAAATAATCCATTTTGCATTGGAATTTGATACCCACGGTAATTGAATACCCAATATTGATAACCATAATAATCAACAGGATTATTATTTTCAGTAGGATCTTTTAAATATGATGCAGCTTGAGTAGCTTCATTAATATATTTTTCAGAAACAATTTGTGTTGAGCCCCACTTGCCTTTATTTAAAACCAGTTGACCAAATCGTGCATAGTCGCGCGCAATGCCATTAAAACAACAAAATGCCTTTTCGTGTTTTTGACTTCCATCAAGTAACCACAAAGCATCAGCTTCAGCACCCATTGGCTTCATAAATCTTTCCGAAACCAAATTAGAAATATTATCACCAAATACTTTTTCTACAATTAGTCCAAGCACTTGCGTATCACCACTTCTATATTCCCAATTTACTCCGGGCGCTTCTTTTGCTTCCATCATACTAACCATGAATTCTTCGTCATTACCATAATATCCACTGGCATTCATACTAAAATAACCTTTATCAGATTCCTTATAATTGGTTCCTGAACTCATGGTCAAAAGGTCTTTTATTCTCACTTTTTCTAACCCTGCTTCTTTGAAATGAGGAAGATAATTTCCAACTGGTTCGTCTAATGATTTTATTTTCCCTTCATCCAATGCAATACCAATCAACAATGAAATAATACTTTTGGCAGCAGAAAATGAGCCACTCAGTCTTGCAGTGTCATAGTTGTCCCAGTACTTCTCATATAATAATTTACCATCTTGGATCACCAGAAAAGCATGGGTATTATTAGAATCAATAACCTTCATTAAACTATCTGGAATGACTGCTGTATTATAAGCACTATCATAATACCAAGGCTGGGGTTTATCTGAACGCGGAACAACACGTGTTGGATGGGTTTTGTAGTCATGAATAGTATGAACACCCCAAATCGCAAAATTCCTGAGATGAGCATATTTATTTGTGTAAGTCAACCCGACTGTAACCAGTACAAGGGCGAGGATAGAAAGGAGGATTTTTTTTATCATAAAATTGAATTAACAGTTATTGAGAGAAAGGAGCCAGTTGTCTAATTTAAAATATAGAAAAGTAAAAAAATAATGCCCTATTGAGAAAAGCATATACAAAGATATTGTTTTAGATAATTTGAATCTTCTTTAATTAAATTCTCTACATATTAAATTACATATTTAACTTTAGCTTTAGGTAATTGTTTTAAACTATGTATAAGTAGTAAATAAAATATTAAATTAGTTACACAACAAATCAATGCAAGAGCCATACTTTGAAAATCAGTTATTCGACCGAATAGATTGTACTCAACAAGAATTAACCAAGGGAGAATATGAAAAATGCAATTTTGATAATTGTAGTTTTTCTGAATGCGACTTAAGTGAATTTAAATTCATCGATTGCTGCTTTATAAATTGTAACCTAAGTTTAGCAAAAATCAATAAAACCGTATTCCAAGATATTAAATTTAAAGACTGTAAACTGATTGGTCTTCACTTTGAAAACTGTAATGATTTCTTACTTTCATTTTCTTTTGAAAATTGTCAACTTAATTATTGTTCTTTTTTTAAGACCAAAATCAAAAAAACGATTTTTAATAACTCAACATTACTTCAAGTTGATTTTTCAGAAACCGATCTTACAGGTGCAATATTTGAAAACTGCAACATGGAGCAATCGGTATTTAATAAAACAATTCTCGAAAAAGCTGATTTTCGTACTGCGTATAATTTTTCTATCGACCTCGAGAATAACAGAATGAAAAAAGCAAGGTTTTCAAGTATTGGCATTCAAGGATTGTTATATAAATATGATATAGAAATCGACTCATAAACCCTAGTATACAATTACTCACGGAGAAGAAATTCGTAGTCAATAAATATTAATTTATTTCCCACTTAAAGAATTAAAATAAAATCTTTATCGCATAAATTTTTGTAAAAATTATTTCTCAATAAACAAACTTCACAATCAACTATCCAAACGGTTGTTCAATTGAAATACTTTGCTTGGAAAAAAAGTGTGGACCATCTTCTGCAACATATAAACAGTCTTCGAGACGAATACCGAATTCTCCTGGTATTGAAATTGTTGGCTCATCACTGAAACACAATCCTGAAACAATTTTTGTTTTATTCCCCCTTACAAAATTTGTCCACTCATGACCCTCTAATCCAATACCGTGTCCTGTTCTATGCGGCAATCCAGGCAGCTTATAATTTTTTGCAAACCCGGCTGATTCAATAACTGCCCTTGCAGCTGCATCGACAGATTCACATGTTGCACCAATCTTGATTGCTGCAAATGCAGCATCCTGTGCTTCCTTTTCTTTATTCCACACATTAATCTGACGCTGAGTTGGTTTACCTGCAACAACTGTCCTTGATATATCAGAAGCATATCCTTCAACACTGGTACCGCCATCAACCAACACAATATCGCCTTCTTGTATAGTTTGTGGTACAATGCTTCCATGTGGCAACGCAGAATATTTTCCTACGATAACCATCGCACCACCACTGTAACCCAATTGCCTAAATGCCGCAGAAATATTGTTAGACAATTCTAATTGTGACATTCCCGGCCTGATAGTTTTAAATGCCGCTTTATATGCTTCTATTGTTACGTCACTCGATTTTTGCATTAAAGCAATTTCTGCTTTCGACTTATACATCCTGCAACCCGCAGTTATTGGAGTGGCATCAACAATTTCAAATCCACTTGCCACTTTCTTTACACCATCGGCAATGAAAAAACGTACACGCTCTTCCATTCCAATTCTTCTATATGTTACACCACGGTCTTTTACTATGCCGAGTATCAATTCATAAGGGCTTTCATGTTCTTCCCAGCAACGAACTTCACTACCAAAAATAGGGTTGATTAATTCCATAGCACGGTCTTCTTCAAACTTCGGACACACATAAGCAATAGCACCTTTTGCAGGAATCACAACACCAAAAGTTCGTTCACTTTGTCCCCAACGCATGCCAGTAAAATAAAAACAGGAAACAGTGCCTTCAAGAAATATGGCATCAATTTTTTCCTTTGCCATTAATTCCTGTGCCTTAGCAATGCGCTGTTTACGTTCTTCAACAGAAATTGGAACGATGCCATCTGTCATTGGCTTTAGCTGTTCAATTACACTTGGAATATCATAAACATTTTCAGATTTACGGCTACCAGCAAAAAGATTTCCCGAAAGCGACAGCGCACCTGTTCCAAGTGCTGCAATATTTAAAAAATTTCTTCTGTTCTGTTTCATCTGAATATGTTTAATTAATTCTTATTTAAAATTGAATACATTACTTTTTAATAACTGTTGGATATTCAATACCCAATTGCTCTAGATAACTTGCATACTTAGTTTCATCGTAATAATATTTTTTCAATTGATCACGGTACTCACCCATGATTGCTTTATTTAGATGAATTGCAGGAGGATCTTTTTCAGTTATGAACGGCTTATACTTTACATCCTTTGTTTGTACATCTGTAAAATATGTTTTTGCATCAGTGATCAACTTAGGATTGGTGAAACAATCCAACAAGGTCATCGCAGTTGCCTTTGCACCTGCTAAACTTCCTTTGTGCGCAATTGGAGTAGCCATTGCAATGGCATCCGCCCAGTGATGACCTTTTGTTCCAGGAATATTTGCTGGGAACCTCAATACAATCGTTGGAAGATTCCAAGAAATATCTGCAATATCATCTGAACCACCACCCCATGAAAAAGCAACAGGACCTTTCAAGGTATCCTCTGTTAATCTTAATCCATCAATTGGTTTGCCATAATTATCTTTTTTAGGAGATTCAACTAACTCTTGAACTGCCCTAGCCATCGCCATATCCTTATCATCCCATTTCGGCATGCCTACTTTTTTTATGTTTGCATACATCGCTTCTGCAAGTGGCTTGTTGAAATGACCCGGCCAAGCAGTACCCAGAATCTGATGTGTTACAGTTGTATTACTCATCATTGCAGCACCTTCAGAAATCCTGATTCCTGATTCATAGTTTATCTTAATATCTTCATATGTTCTTTCACGGAAATAATACCAAACACTTGCCTTAGATGGAACAACATTTGGTTGATCACCACCATCCACTACAACATAGTGCGAACGGTTGGTTGGTTTCAAATGCTCACGCTTGTAATTCCATCCCACATTCATCAACTCAACACCATCTAATGCACTTTTACCTCTCCATGGAGCACCAGCTGCATGTGCAGCGTCACCATTGAAATCGAAACGCACACTCACCAAACCATTACCACCATTGTCGCCATAATCACATGTGAAATCGCCACTCACATGTGTGAAAATACAGGCATCAACATTTTTGAAATATCCATCACGAATATACCATGCCTTCGTTCCAACCAATTCTTCTGCAACGCCAGGCCAAATAACAAGCGTGCCGGGCATTTTCTCTTTCTCCATCATTTTCTTCATTGCAATGGCTGCATATATAATTACAGATTGTCCTGAATTATGACCTTCTCCATGACCTGGCGCACCATCCACAATCGGCGCCCTATAAGCCACACCTGGTTTTTGAGATGCCTTTGGAATACAATCAATATCACTTCCCAACGCAATCACCGGTGAACCCGAACCCCACTTGGCCATCCATGCAGTTGGCACACCAGATATTCCCTTTTCAACCGTAAATCCATTTTCAGATAACACCTTGGTTAGAAATGCTGATGACTCCGTTTCTTGGAAGCCAAGTTCAGAGAAACTAAATATTTTATCTACCATCACTTGAATGTCTTTTGCATGCACTCCAACATCAGTCAATAATTGCTGCTTCATGGATGCAACTTCTTTTTCAGTATATTTTTTTTGTGCTGAAACATAAAGAGATGATAATAAAATCAATACCATCAAAATAACGCGTTCAATGGAATATTTTTTCATGTCGTAAATTTTGGATTAAGGTACGAAAAGAGCAATAAGTTGGAGCAGAATTTCAAGCACAAATAAAAATTTGACAAGAATAATTTGATCAGCGTCAGTATAAACGATGATTTTTGTAAATTACTGTTATCAAAAGTCAACATCATGAAACAACTGCTTGCCATTACGATTATTTCTGTAATTATAAGTTCGTGTAATCAACCTTCTTATGATACCATCATTCGAAATGGAATGGTATATGATGGGAATGGCGGTGAACCATTTAAGGGAGATATTGGTATCAATAGTGACACCATTGCTTTTGTAGGTGACCTATCAAAAGAAAAAGGAAGAAATGAAATTGACGCAAATGGCATGGCAGTTTCACCAGGTTTCATCAACATGCTCAGCTGGTCACCAGTAACGTTGTTGGAAGACGGAAATTCACAAGGCGATATTCGCCAAGGTGTTACACTTGAGGTGTTTGGAGAGGGAGAAAGTATGGGACCATTGAATCCCAAAATGAAAGAGGATATGCAAGGAGATCAACCCCTATTTAAATTTAATGTTGATTGGAATACATTAGGAGAATACATGCACTCATTGGGAAAAAGAGGCATCAGTTGCAATGTTGCATCGTATGTAGGAGCAACAACAATTAGAACAAATATTATTGGAGAAGATAACAGAGATCCTACTGCAGCAGAAATGGATAGTATGAAAGCACTCGTAAAACAAGCAATGGAAGAAGGTGCTCTGGGAGTAGGAACTTCATTGATTTATCCTCCTGCATTTTTCGCCAAAACTGCTGAATTGATTGAACTATGCAAAGCTGCTGCACCATATGGCGGTGGATACATTTCACACATGCGTAGTGAAGGAAACAAAATACATGAAGCAGTAGAAGAACTAATCACTATTGCGAAAGAAGCTGGTGTACATGGGGAAATTTATCACCTCAAAGTAGCTGGAGTTGATAATATTAAAAAAATGGATAGTGTAATTAGAAGAGTTGAAAGAGCAAGAAATGAAGGTATTGATATTGCTGCAAACATGTATACGTATATAGCAGGTGCAACTGGGATGACAGCATCCATGCCACCTTCATTACAAGATGGTGGCTTCGGAAAATTATGGGAGCGTCTTCAAAATCCAACCATCAGAAAAGAAATGATTAAGGCAATGAAAACAAATGCAGCAGATTGGGAAAACCTTTATTATGGTGCGGGTTCACCTGAAAGGGTTTTGCTACTTGGATTCAGAAAAAATTCACTTTCAAAATTCATTGGAAAAAACCTGGCAGAAGCTGCTAAGATGATGAACACAACTCCAGAAGATGCTGCAATTGATTTAATTATTCAAGACAGCAGCAGGGTTGATGTAGCATACTTTATGATGGATGAAGAAAATGTAAAAAAACAAATTGCATTGCCTTGGGTAAGCTTCGGTTCAGATGCAGGTTCAATGGCACCTGAAGGAAATTTTCTTAAACAAAGTACCCATCCCCGTGCATACGGAAATTTTGCAAGAGTAATAGGTCATTATGTTCGTGATGAAAAAGTACTTTCACTTCAAAAGGCAATTCAAAAGCTTTCCAATGTGGCCGCACATAGTCTTAATATCTCAAAAAGAGGTGAGCTAAAAGTTGGAAATTATGCAGATGTACTTGTGTTTGATCCTGCTAAAGTAAAAGACAATGCAACATTTGAAAAACCACATCAGTATGCAACAGGCATGATAGACGTGCTTGTTAATGGAGTACAAGTGTTGAAAAATGGTGAGCATACCAATGCCAAACCAGGAAGATTTGTAAAGGGCGCTGGCGTTAGAAAAATGTAATTATATATGAAAGCTGAGAGATTGTATATAATTTGCACTTTTATTTAATATATATTATCTCATGGAATTTTTGCGTGCGGAAGAAATTAGTAGAAAGGAGCAATCGGGCACCGTGTTGCACAAAATCAGTTTCACAGTTGAACAACATAAAAAAATTGCCATCATCGGTGAAACAGGATCAGGGAAAAGTACGTTACTAAAAATCATATCAGGCCATGCGCAACCTGAAACAGGCAGGGTTTTTTACCAAGGTAATAAAGTATGGGGACCGAATGAACAATTGATTCCAGGACATCCTGGCATAGCTTACCTCTCGCAACACTTTGAACTGCGAAACAATTATTTCGTTCACGAAATTCTTGACTATGCAAATAAAATGAGTGAGATAGAAGCCGAAAAAATATTTAAGATTTGTCAGGTACATCACTTGTTGAAACGAAAAACAGATCAGCTTTCAGGTGGAGAAAAACAAAGAATAGCACTATCAAGGTTATTGGTAGGCAAACCAAGTCTACTTCTTTTAGACGAGCCCTTTTCTAATCTTGACATGCCTCACAAAAAAATCATTCGAACTGTTTTGCAAAAAATCAGTGATGACCTGGGTACAACATGCATATTGATTTCACATGATCCGGAAGATTTCCTTCCATGGGCAGATCATATCATGGTGTTGAAAGAAGGAAAATTAATTCAACAAGGAAACACTACAGAAATTTATACTAACCCCCTCAATGAATATATTGCAGGTCTTACTGGATCTTATAACCTGATTACATCAAATTCAATTCAATTGAGAAATAAATGGGGATTACCGCTTGGTGGAGATGACATTATTATTAGACCCGAAAAAATCAACATAACAGAAATTTCTCACAATGGCATAGGAGCCATTGTGAGGAAAATTCAGTTTCATGGTTTTTATAGTTCCATCTTAGTTGAAACAACAGAGCAGGAATTGACAATTCATCTTCAAGACAATCACTTAGATCTTGGAGAAAAAATTCACCTGGCTATCTAACTATCTATATTATTCTTCTCCATTAAAAGGTTGCGGCACTGTCATTAAGCTTCCATAAAATAATGAATTCAAAAAAAGTTTATTTGTCCCATACCATGTACCCCTGAAGTTAGGTTCATCAGCAAACATAATAACCCTTCCTGCACCTTCAGATCCAACAAGAATGGATGCGCTTCCTTTCAATTTTTTCATAGTGGTCGGATGCACGTAGCCGCCCACCAAGGGGTCAGATAAATATTGCGCAACATTGCTATAAGGATTACTGCTATTTTGTAAGAAAGTCAAGCTGTTTTTATACACTGATAATTTTCTGTTCGTGAAACCAAATCCAATTGGATGAGTTGTGTCAAGATCAACTTTAAAAATAGAACCTCCCAATGCCTTTGCACCTTCAATTTCTACAGCACGGTCAAAATTTTGTCTGGCCAAAGTCTGTTTTGATGTATCAGCAGGAATCAATTTTTCTTTTGTAAATCCATTTCTGATGGCCCAATCAGCACCACCTTTAATCGTGATCATTGTATTGCCATTTTGTACCCAAGCTTTGATCTTATCAATAGTTGATTTATCAAGAAGTGAATAAACACCAGATACCATAATCAAAGTATTGTATCTATTGAGGTCTGCCCTACCTATATTCAAAATATCCATTTTGGTTATAGGCATGCTGAGTCGTTGATCAAGTAAATGCCATATTTCACCTGCTTCAGAAGCCGCCACACCAGTTCCTATAATCATTAATACCTCTGGCTTTTTCATAGTTCTGATATAAGCACTTCCAAGATCAATACCACCTGCACTATATCCTGTTCCCACAGAATGTACTTTGATATTCGAAGATGCACTTGCCTTGCTAACCAATTCATGTAATTGATCAGCGTTTACTTTTTGTTGTTGAACCGAAATAACAATACTACCATAGCCGAACGAAACTGTTGTTCCATTTACATTGCTAGTAAAGGGACGAAATGCAGACTGAACAATTACACCTGCACTTTCTAATTGATAAATAAACTTATGAATATTATAGTCTGTATTACTAACCAGATAAGCATAATTACTTTTTACTACTGCATCTGTTGATACATCAGGAATTGATTCTAATTTTTTCCCAGGCGCAATAACTGCTTTTAATTCAGTATAAGGCAATCCGTATGCATGTATCAAACTCCATACAGATGCATCATAAAATGAACTGTCTCTATACGTTATTTGATTTTCAAATATAGTACGTACCATAATGTTATTATCCTGCATAGTTGGCACATAATAACTTTTACTATTAGGCACTTCATATACATCAATTCTATGCAATAATAATTTTTCAATAAATGCATTTGTTCTTGTTACATCATTGGGGTCTCCAAATACATAGCCTTTGATAGGCGCCTTCATCGATTGCTCGCGGGATACATTAAAAAACTCTTTGCGCATTTGTAAAAGAGAAGCCTTTTCTGCAATAGAGGCCCTCACAATTGCCAATGATCCGGTAAATTGATTTCTAATGGTAAATGCAAATGTGAGTGGAATTGTATTTGTCTCCTGAACATGTCCTCGTGAACTTGCTTGTTCAAAAAGAAATCCTGCGCCACCATAGAAATTAATATAACTGCTGCCATAACCCGGATACAATTTATCATATGCCTCCTTGGTGAAATACATTGAACCAATTTTATCAGTAGCCTTAGTGAAATATTCTGCATACTTTGGATAGATAGTCTTATATAGGTAGCTTGGAATCAACGGATTGTTGCTTGCATCTTCACCTGGATCAAAATAAAAAGTTGAATTGGTTCCCATTTCGTGGTGATCTGTTTGAACATACGGCCTCCACTTATGAAAAAAATTGATTCTGTTTTTTGTTTCAGGAAATGTTGCAAGAAACCAATCCCTGTTTAGATCAAACCAATAATGATTGAATCTTCCACCAGGCCATATTTCAGTATGTTCTCTATCCATTGGATCTGCAACAGGTGGTGTTCCCTTATGCATATTCGCCCAATGTGTATGTCTATCACGACCATCGGGATTGATAACCGGGTCCATCAAAATAACCATGTTATCAAGCCAGTTCAACGTCTCAGGATTTTCAGAAGCAGTAATATAATATGCAGTAAGCATAGCTGCTTCACTTGATGAAGGTTCATTACCATGTACATTATAAGCAAGATGAATCACCAAAGG
Organism: Chitinophaga pinensis; assembly: GCA_945866165.1. Classification (GTDB taxonomy): domain Bacteria; phylum Bacteroidota; class Bacteroidia; order Chitinophagales; family Chitinophagaceae; genus Pollutibacter. The sequence goes on from CAMBGO010000019.1 coordinate 10,952, forward strand.
AACTTTTTCTGTTTCACCAGTTGCTTGACCAGCTAAATGGGCTTTTCGTATTTCTTCAATACGGCCATGATTAGGCTTTGAAGTGAATACTGCGGTAATTTGTGCACGCTGCTCAAATGTCTTTCCAATTTCTTCAACAGTTACCCTATCAGATAACCTATCCAATTCTTTGAAATACTCCACTAGCCTGTCATGCCTCGTATGCTGGTCACCAATCTGGTAACCCAAAAACTGCTCTGGGGTAGGAATGGCTGGGTTAAATTTTCCAGTGTTAGGGTAAAAATAGTTTTCCTGTGCGACTAAACTGTTAAGTGAAGTCAATACAATTAGAATCAATGATATTTTCTTGAGCATAAAAAAAATTTATTGAATAAAACTAATGATTCATCAACTGAATGCCAACTAAAACAGCAGGTATTTTGAAGTGCTTAACATAAATAAAAGTCTTCATAAAGGCTAATACGGACAACTATTCCGCCTGTAGCATTCCTTTAATTTTCCTTAACAGTAATTGATCTAATTTTACAATTGATTAATTACAACATCATGAAATCCATCTTTATTTTCATTGCTTCCCTTTTTATACTGAATAATTCAAATGCACAAAATATTAAAGGCCTACTTAACAAAGCAAAAGACGCCGTTGCAGGCAAACCAATTGGTTTGGGCAATGATGAAATCATTGCAGGATTGAAAGAGGCCCTTACTAAGGGTACAGAAAAAGGCACCTCCATGCTTTCAAAAGAAAATGGATTCTTTGGTAATGAACTACTTAAAATTATACTTCCACCCGAAGCACAAAAAGTTGAAAAGACTTTGCGCAGTGTTGGATTAGGAAAGCAGGTGGATGATGCTATCCTAACAATGAACCGCGGTGCCGAAGAAGCATGTAAAGAAGCCGCTCCCATATTTGTAGATGCAATTAAAAAAATGACTGTACAAGATGCAGTAGGTATATTAAAGGGTGCCGATACAGCAGCAACAGGTTACTTGAAAAATAATACTAGTGCAGCGCTTACCACTGCATTCAGGCCCATCATTGATGGCGCACTTGAAAAAGTAGGTGCCACAAAGTATTGGTCAACCATGGTTACAACATACAATAAATTCAGTATGCAAAAAATCAATCCTGATTTATCGGCTTATGTAACCGAAAGAGCATTGCAAGGCGTCTTCACACAAATTGCTTTAGAAGAGAAAAACATTCGCAAAGACCCAGTTGCAAGAACAACTGAATTACTTAAAAAAGTTTTTGCAAATTGAGTCAACTATCTTGAATGGAATAATAGTTTCTTGATGTATATTGGATAAGTATTTAAAATATACATCATGAATCGTCGGCACTTTATACAGAATCTCTCTGTTGGGTTTCTTCTTATTAATGGCAAAACAATTCTTGCATCTGACCTAAGTCAATTTGATAAAAAGAAACTAGCTCTTCGATTTGTTGTTTTGTCCGATGGACACTTTGGACAACCCAAAACAAACTACCAGGAATTTTATGATGCTGCTATAACGCATGTAAACAATGAGCATGCGTTGAAGCCCTTTGATTTTGGGGTAATGAATGGTGATATTATTCATGATAATGTTGATTTTTTGGGCGAAGCAAAAAAATCATTGGATAAATTAACTTTCCCCTATTATGTTACCAAGGGTAACCACGATATTGCCAGTCCCAAACACTGGGAAGACATATGGAAGATGCCACTGAATTTTGATATTGTAATTAAAAATAATGTTCTTCTCTTCGGAAATACTTCAAATGAAAAAGGAGAATACCTCCAACCCGATTTGGAATGGCTTTCATCAAATCTCAAGAAATATGAAAAATCTGAAAATGTTTTTCTGTTCGTACATATTCCACCGATAAAATGGACTGACAATGCAGTGGATTCAAAAGAGTTTCAAGAATTAGTAAAACAATACAAAAATATCAAAGGTATTTTTCATGGACATGAGCACGACCAAGATGGTATCAAATGGCAAGATGGAATACCTTATTTATTCGATAGTCATATTGGCGGAAGTTGGGGAACTACCTACAAAGGATTTCGTATCGTAGAACTATACAAAGATGGGTCAATGCTAACTTACATCATGAACCCTACTGAGAAAATTAATCTTTCTGACTTAAAAGAATTAAAATGAAAATAATAATCAAATTTATAAAATACATCTTGGCTCCATTGATAGTTTTGCTGATTATTGTTTTTGCGATTTTTTTTGAAAAAGATATCCCACGGGAAGAATTAAAGAAAAAATACACCAACTCATCGTCACTTTTTTTGCCTATGATGGGCATGGATGTACACTACCGGGATGAAGGAAATATGAACGATAGTATTCCAATCATACTTCTTCATGGTTTGTCTTCCTCATTGAATACCTGGGACAGTCTAGTTATTTTAATGAAAAAAGATAAGCGTATCATCAGCATTGATCTTCCTGCGTTTGGATTAACAGGCCCAAACCCACAAAATTCATATGATACAGATTATAATGTTTCATTCCTGGATTCTTTTCTAATGAAAATGAATATCAATCAATGCATCATTGCCGGTAACTCCCGAGGTGGTGGTATTGCATGGAACTTTGCCGCTGATCATCCAGATAAAATCAATAAACTAATACTGATCAACTCTGCAGGCTATCAAGGAAAGAAAGGTAAAGGTTCAATTGGTTTTAAAATTGCATCAATCCCAGTACTCAATAATTTACTTCTCTACATTACACCGCGTTTCTTGATCAGAAAGAGCCTTGAAACGATTTTTGTGGATCAATCAAAAATAACCGAAGAACTTGTTACACGTTTTCACGATCTGACCATTTGCGAAGGAAATAGGAAAGCAACTCTTTCTATTTTCAAAAATAGGCAGCCGCTGAATTCTGAAAAAATCAAGCGTGTACATACCAATACGTTGATCATATGGGGCGAAAATGATGAATTAATTTCAGTTGACGATGCTTATCTGTTTCGACAAAATATAAAAGAAAGTAAACTTGAAATAATTAAAAATTGTGGTCACACCCCCATGGAAGAAAATCCAGAAAAAGTAGCTTCTATAATAAAAACATTTCTTCTACAGTAATTCCATCAGTATCATTTAGAGAGATGACGTATGTCATTTTGTGAGTTCACGCATTCAATATTTTTGAATCCGGAATTCAAATCACAGGAAATCATAATTTTTTCTATGCTTGATGGTTTTTTTCGAATTCATTTTTTTCGCAAATCAAAATCTCTCATTATGCAAGCAGTCAAAATGATTTACATTATAGAAATGGGTGGAATTATGGAAGAATGGGTCTTTTTACTGTCGTTGGAGGAGTTGGGTGCATGCTAGAATCTGGCATTCAATTCAATAGCAGTATTAAAATGATTACACACGGATCAACTAGAGATGTGTTGTTTTTAACAGCAGGAGTTGTACTAATAAAAGTTGGCCTTGTAATACTAATAACAAATCAGCCAAACAGAAAAAAATATATCTAGAAGTAATCTAGTAACTAGGTCTGAAACTGTCAATTTGATAAATTCAAGTGCAACAATACAAAAGGATTTCATGCGGTCAGTTTATAGATTCCTTTAAGGTAATCTAAATCATTTCATCAAAATAGGTTGTATGATTGCAGTCCAGAGTGAATAACCCTTGGCATTCATATGCAAGTTATCTCCTAGGAAAATATCCTTCATCACATCACCATCAGAAGTCAGCATGCTAGTATGAACATCCAAGAACATTGAATTTTTCTCTCTTGAAAGAAAATCCTTTATCAACGCATTGGATTCAATGAATATTTTTTCAAGATGCCAACGGGAAAGACTGGGCTTAATCGAAATAAAAACAACTTTTGTTTTTATATTGAGTTTTTTTCTGATAATCGAATATAATACTTTAAAACGTTGAAGAACTGTATCAGCTGTAACAGTTGAATTCATTGCTATATCATGCCCCAAAAAAAGAAAATAAGATTTTATTTTTTTTCATACTGATTATTTGTACTTACAGGAACTTGGCACGGATTTAATATAATAAGATTTATAATTAACTGCCTTGGGATCCATGCATCCTTCTAGATTCAAGATTTCGATTTTTCTGAATTCAACAGGATGACTTTCACTTTGCAATGAAATGCTGCCGCGCTGCAACATCTGGCCAGTCACACCAAATTCTTTATCTTGTCCACTAACATTTCCACCACCTATTTGTGGCTTTTGATATGACAATACTTCTATGCCATTAGCATAATGCCTAATAACTGAATCGCCCAACACCAAGACCTCTGCAGTTACCCACTGATCGCCATGATACGTTGCTGAGTTAGAATTGATACAATGGGGCGTGAACAGTTTTCCATTCATTTCAACATTGGTTCCTGGTGTACAAAGATTACAAGTGGTTCGTTTTTCTTTTCCATTGCCACCAAGTAATTGAACTTCAATCGATACAGGAAAATCTTGATTCAACCCCATAGTCTTTGGAGTTTGCCCATGTACCATGATGCCGCTATTACGATAGGCCCAACCGGGTCCTTCCTTAGCCTGTTCACCAACAAATCGGTATTCCAAACGGATGCGGTAATAACCATAATGCTTGTTATAAAATAGATGACCAAAACGCTCATCAAATTTTTCATAAGCATCATACCTAACAACAATTTTGCCATCATCTACACGAAAGGTATTGCCAAAATTTTCTCCTACAGGATGATTCCTGATTTTTACAGTCCAGTTCGATAAATCTTTACCGTTGAACATTGATTCCCATTGTTCAGTTGTTTTCTGCTGCGCAAACCCAGAAATACTTATCAGGGAAAGAGCTATTATAAAAAATCTTGAAATTTGTTTCACTTTAACATGTATTTAATTTATTTATAAAAGAGACTAAACCCTGTAGTAATCACCGCGCCAATTAGAAATAGATTCTTTGATCTGTTTATTTGATAAGTTATCCGATAAGGCCTTTTGAACAAGTGATGGAAATTCTTCATCAGCAGCAAAACGCAAGGCAATGATTTGAGATACGCGCAATCCAGTTGGTAAGGGCTTTCCAGTAAGTAGAAAATGCCTGAAATTTTCTTCGGCACGAATAGCCCTGTCTTGCGCACGCAATGCGAAAGCTCTTGCATACCAAGCCAATAATACCAGCGCAAAAGAAATCAAACAAAAAATTGAAGCCATTAAACAATCGTCGTCTTTACATTTAAAAAGATTTACAAGTGAACCAATAAAAATCACAAGCAGCAATGGTAGCGTTACATAATGAAAACCCGGTACCATCTGGGTATGGTTCTTAAAATTTTGTTCTTTCATATAAATTGTTTGAATGGTAAATATAATGAATCAGTCAAAGATTATCATTGTAATCAACTATAATCATTTAATGGCTTGCTTCATCATAAAATTTGAATTCCGATATGATAGTTCCTTAGATTATTTTTCATAATTTTAGTTACTTACATCAATATGAAAGCAATCGGTATAGACCTTGGAGGAACCAGAATCAAAGCAGTTGCCATCGACCAAGATGGAAACATATTACAACAACTGTATGAACCTACGCAGGATGGGAATGACACGATATGGAAACAGACTGTTCTTCAAACGGTGAACGCCTTAAAAAATACCCTGGGAAGCGATGAACTCACCATTGGTATTTCAGCGCCCGGACTTCCTGATGAACAAAACCAATGTATTGCATACATGCCTGGCCGCTTACAAGGGATCGAACAATTCAACTGGACATCTTTATTGAATCATCCAACATGGGTTATTAATGACGCAGTAGCTGCTATGATGGCAGAAGCAAGTTTTGGATCTTGCAAGAATGCAAAACATGCTGTGATGCTAACACTAGGCACTGGTGTAGGTGGCGCTATTTTAATTGATGGCAAACCATACCAAGGTGCATTCAATAAAGCAGGCCATATTGGTCACATGGTAGTAGACCATAAAGGCGATGCCGATGTAACGGGCATGCCTGGAAGCTTAGAAGAATGTATCGGAAATTGTACCATTGAAAAACGGAGCAATGGAAAATTTACTTCCACCCAAGAACTGTTGAATGCCTATCACCAAGGCGATCAATTTGCAAAAGCAGTCTGGTTGAAATCAATAAATCAACTTTCTCTTGCATTAGCTTCTATCACAAATATTCTTTCGCCAGAAATTATATCGTTGGGAGGAGGCATCACAGAAGCAGGAAAATCACTTTTTGAACCCCTGGAAACGTTCATGGACCAATACGAATGGAGAGCAGGCGGAAACAAAACAAAAATTGTAAAAGCTACGTATAGTGATTTAGCCGGCGCCATTGGGGCAGCGGGTTTTGCATTAAAAAAGCATGCTTAAATTTTCTTCGTAAGGATAGTGAAACCAACATCAAAAAGAAAAATTGATTTACACCCAAAATAAATCTGTTTTCATTTACTTGAATTTACCGTAACTTAAGGTACCAAAATAAATTGCCATGATGAAACTTATCAAATCAATGATGCCGTTGGCACTGTTGATTACCGTATTTACATTGAGCACAAATGCTCAAACTTCAACCGCCAAATCAAGAATCATAGTTATTGGAGCACATCCAGACGACCCGGATGGAGATGCGGCTGGAACGGCAGCACTGTTTGCAAGCATGGGCCATGCTGTTAAATTTCTTGCCGTTACAAATGGCGATGCTGGCCACCATGAAATGCAAGGAAAACCTTTGGCAGCAAGAAGATACAAGGAAACACAAGAATCGGCAAAACGAGTAGGCGTAACATACGATGTACTTGATAACCACGACGGACTGCTCATGCCTACTGTAGACGTAAGGTTACAAATCATCAGAAAAATCAGGGAATGGCAGGCTGATGTAGTAATCGCACCAAGACCAAACGACTATCATCCTGATCACAGATACACTGGTGTATTGGTACAAGATGTAGCCTACATGGTTGCTGTACCAAACATTGCACCTGATGTTCCAGCCTTAAGAAAGAATCCTGTGTTCTTATATTCACGAGACCGTTTTCAAAGACCAAATCCATTTCGTCCAGATATAGTAGTAGACATCAGTACAACTTGGATGAAAAGAATGGCAGCATATGATGCACATGAATCACAATACTATGAATGGATGCCATGGATCGGACATTATCTAGAAGAAGTACCTAAAGACAAAACAGAAAGATTCAAGTGGCTAGTAAAACGCTACGATGAAGTGATCAATTCAGAATTCAGGGCTGCGCTTACAAAATGGTATGGCGCAGAAAAAGCAGCGAAAGCTACTTATGCAGAAGGTTTTGAAATATGTGAATACGGTGCCCAACCTGATGAAGAAGAAATTAGAAGACTGTTCCCAATGCTGAAGAAATAATAAAAAATATGCTGAAAAAAAAGTTACGCATTATTACAGCAATATTGTTTTCCTTCTTTTTATTCATGAATGGATTTTCACAAGGTATTGCTGGTGATGAACTAAGAGTAATTAAAACAGAAGATTTTGCATTAAACGGAAAAGGAGATGCGCTACAATGGAATGCAACTGAATTTAATGAGCTGAAAGAAGGTCGTCATGACAAGGTTCCTTACAAGACAAAATTCAAAATTCTTTATTCAAGTACAGGCATTTATTGTCTCTACAGTTGCGAAGACAACTTCATCACTGCAACGATGAAAGAAGATTTTGACGACATCTATAAGGAAGATGTTGTAGAGGCTTTTTTCTGGACAGATGAAACATCCAATATTTATTTTGAATATGAAGTTTC